>JASHUX010000047.1 GCA_030039775.1 Alphaproteobacteria bacterium
TCCGCTCAACAGAGTCGGTCATTTGCGGAAATTAGCACAACGGGGCCGGATTCGCACCCGACCCCGCCGCGCGCTATCCTAGGAACTGCCAAGTAACCCTAGGAGTAAGCACCATGGCTGACGCCCCAGTTGTTCATATCGGCGAGAATTCGCCGGAGCACGTCGCGTATCAGTTAATGCGGAATATTCTCACCGTCGAAGGAAAAACGATTACGGCCGGATCGTCAAATTCTGCGAACCAAAATTGATCCTCGATACCTACGCGGAATGCCTTACTGCGGTTTTGCAGCTTCATCTGCGGGTGCCAAATCCGAAGTAACGAATACCTTTCCGCTCACAAAGTCAGCAAATTTGCGGGCTGTTTCTACGGTCTCATCAACCGAAACGGCGCGTTCTTTTGCGAGCCTCAGACACTCTAAGCGAATTTCTTCTGGTTCCATGCGCGACGATCTCCTAGACGCTCAAGCCGCTATCGACTGGGCCGTAGCCCAAATCCCAACCTTGCAAGGTAATATTTTGAGGTGGCAACAGGACCGCCCCTATGAACTCCGGATGGAGCCAGACCCGAAGACTGGCGAACAACTCATTGTCGCGCGAGGAGCTTCCGCCGTGACGCCGCTTCTCAATGCCGAAGTCGGAGCAATGATTAATTCTCTTCGAAGCAGTCTCGACTTGCTCGCTGCCGCGCTCGCTCTGCGTAACGGCCCAAAACCGAAGACCCACACTTACTTCCCCATCTCCGATACTCGCAGAAAATTTCGTGACCGGATCAAAGTGATTGAAAACGAAAAGTGGCTTTCCAAGGCCGAAATCACCGAGATCGAAAACCTTAGGCCATACCGTGGAGGGGATAAACTTATCTGGCCCCTCGCCAAGCTGGACAATTTGCGGAAACACGACAGGCTGATTCACGCGACTTTCGAGATCAGCACGTTTCACATGACGATGCATATCCCGCATGGAGTTGCCGACGGTCGCCGCATAGATGACAAAACCATCTTGCGCCGCTTCCCCGGCAACGCCCCAACCTTCACTTTTACGCAGGGCAATTCCCACATCACCGGAGACGTAACGTTCGATGAACCCTCGCTCGGGCTGGACAAAGCACAGATAATTTCGCTCCTTCGCGATTTCGCGAAACGATGCACTGAAATCATCAAGCTGTTCGACGTGCCGTAAGACCGCGCGCGCCATAAGGCACTCAATCATACGCTTCTTACATACGAGTCAAGAGGCTAATAATGGCTGATTTATATTAAGCCATTTCTACAGGTGGTATTCCATTTGCGAGAGGGATAATTCCGGCATTTTGCGTATGAACGCTAAGCGCCAAGAGGCCAAGTGTCATCGGTCAGCACTTGGCGTCTTGGGACCTTGGCGGTTCAACGTTTCAATTTAGTCGGGGATGGCCTGCCTGCGCGGGCCATGACGAACAAGAGTTAGCGTGGGTCCGCTACATCCCGAACATTTCGATCGGCAGGCCGAAATGCGCGCGGGCGACAGGCGCCGCGAAATTGAGGAGCTGTGACGAGGTGTGGCTCTTGTACATCGCGACATCGCGGTAATAACGCTCGATCTTCTGGCCCTTCTTCGCCGCGGCCGAGCTTGCGTTGGCGTAGACGAGCTCGACCGCCTCGCTGGCGAGCTTGCCGCCGTGATGGACCATCGTCCATTGGCGCAGCTCGTCCTCGAGGCTGGCCGAGATACCCTGCTCCGCCCAGCGCTTGCATTGCCACATGTAGCGGTCGCCGACGGCGAGGAGGATGCCCTCGGCGGCGTCGGCGAGCGAGGTCGCCTGGCCCCAGGTGCGCTGAAAATCGGGGTGCTTGTAGCGCGGCATGCCGGGCTGATTCCGAACCTCGCGGCGCATGATGATGGTCTCGAACTCGTCGATCGCGGCGCGGGCGGCGCCGATCACCGTTGTCACCAGCGACATCTGATACGGGCCAGACGTGCGGCCGAGATACATCGCGTTGCCGTGAAGCCGCGTGCCCGGGGTGCCGTTCTGCGTCGTCTCCGGCGCGCGCCACGCGGCGTAGCCATAGGTGACGTAGGACTTGGGAATGAACTGATCCTCGATCTTGACGCTGTTCGAGCCCGAGGCGCGCAGGCCCAGCGTCTTGTCGCCGCCCCAATCGTCAAGCACCGTGAGCTGATTCTTCGGCGTGACGAACGACAGCGTCGCGCCTTTATCGTCGCTGCCGAGATCGCGCGCGACCCCGACGAAATGCGTCGCGTGCGGAATGCCGGAGCAATAATCCCACTGACCGGTGATGCGGTAACCGCCCTCGACCGGCGTCGCCGTGCCCGAGGGCGGCGCGCGGTGCGGCGCGGCGAAATGCCCGGCCGGGCCGAAGAGGGCGCGCTGTCCGTCCTCGCTCCAATGCGAGCCGATCACCCAGGCATGCGAAGCGCACAAGGTCAGGCACCAGCCGGCTCCGGGATGGCCGGTCGCGACCTCGAGCATGGTCTTGTAGAAGGTCGGGATGTCGAACTCGTAGCCGCCGAACATGCGCGGCACCAGGATGCGGTAGATACCGGCCTTCAGAAATTCCTGATGCATGCCGTCGGTGTAGCCGCCGCGCGCCTCGGCCTCGTCCTGCTCGTCGCGAAGGCGTGGGCGGAGCGCGCGGGCGCGGGCGACGATTTCCTCGGGCGTCAGATCGGGTTCGGGAACGGGATAGACCGACGCGACGTCGCGCCGCTTCAACACAGTCGCCATAAAGACCTCACAGCTAAGCTCTCATCAACCGGTATTGAAACTTGCTCCGTCGTCCCTGCGAAAGCAGGGACCCAGCGTAAACGCACGTCGCTTGCCCTGGATCCCCGCTTTCGCGGGGATGACGAAGTGGGTTTAGGTTCAAACCATACCGCTACACCGTCACGGCAATAGCGGGTGCCTCGATCACGCGCCAATCGGGCGACAAGGTCAGCTTCGCCTCCGTCACCGCCTGCAATTGGGCAAAATCGAGATCGGGAATGGTTTCGCGCACCACCAACCCCCGCGGCGTCACGTCGATGACGGCGAGGCTGGTATAGATCGCCTTAACGCAATGCGCCGCCGTCAGCGGATAGCGGCATTGCTTCAGGATGCGCGGCTTGCCGTCTTTGGTCGTGTGCTCCATCAGCACGCGGATCGCCTTGGCGCCGACCGCCAAGTCCATGGCGCCGCCGACCGACGGCGCGGTCGCCGGATCGCCGGTGTTCCAATTGGCGAGATCGCCTTTCTCCGACACTTCGAACGCGCCGAGCATGGCGATGTCGAGATGGCCGCCGCGGATCATCAGGAACGAGTCCGTGTGGTCGAACGTCGAGCCGCCCGGCACGAACGAGGTCGGCTGCGTCGAGGCGTTGAAAATGTCGGGATCGACGGCGTCGGGCTTCGGCGTCGGGCCCATGCCGATGATGCCGACCTCGGCCTGCAGCACGACCTCGCGGTCCTTCGGGATGTAGTCGGGAATGAGGCTCGGGATGCCGACGCCGAGATTGACGTAGGCGCCGTCCCAAATGTCTTGCGCGGCGCGCCACGCGATTTGATTACGGTTCAGCGGCGTCATGGGCGCGCGCTCCAATTCTTCGGCTCGGGATCGACCACGACGACGCGGTCGACGAAAATGCCTTGGCAATGAATCTGATCGGGATGGAAATGGCCGAGCGGCACCATCTCCCGCACCTGCGCGACGCTGACCGCGGCCGCCATCGCCATCACCGGATTGAAATTGCGCCGGGAGTGCCGCATCACGAGATTGCCCCAGCGGTCGGCCTGCTGCGCGCCGATGAGGGCCATGTCGCCCTTAATCGGGTGCTCGAACACATATGGCTCGCCGTCGATGATCCGCGTCTCCTTGCCTTCCCCCAAAAGCGTGCCGGCCGAGACCTTGGTGTAGAAACCGCCGAGGCCCGCGGCGCCGGCGCGCAACCGCTCGCTGATCGTGCCTTGCGGTACCACTTCGAGCGCGACCTCGCCCGATTTGTAGGCGCTGGCGAACGCCGTGCCGCCGACGAAGCGCGGATAGGAGCAGACGATCTTGCGCACGCGATGCGCCGCGATCAGCGCGGCGATGCCGCGGGCGAGACCGCCGACGCCGTTATTGACAATGGTGAGGTCGCGCGCGCCGGTCGAGAGCAGCGCCTCCGACAGCGCCGCCGGCTCGTCGCCCGCGGAAAATCCGCCGACCAGCACGGTGGCGCCGTCCTTCGCGCCCGCCACCGCTTCTTCGAGCGACGCGACTTGCTTGTCAATCATGATCGGAACCAACCATTAGGGAAATTTCCTCGCAACGCTTTCTTCTTCGTCATGGCCGGGCTTGACCTGGCCATCTCAAGCCGTCTGACGGGGTGCCCGTCGCTTGCTTGAGACCCGCAGGTCAAGCCCGCCGGTGACGTGATGGAATTGGCCACAAACTACCTGCCAAGGCGCCAAGACGCCAAGGAAGAATCATATATTTAGAATTGCCGCATCTGCCCCGGCCAGACGTCGAACTCGACCAGCGGTGTGTTATGGCGTCGCAACCGCTGCCAATGCATGAGGAAATTCCTCAATTTTTTCAGCGGGCCATCCCGCGCCGTGCCATCCGGTTTTGGCCTGATCCAACGTGTTTGGGTCCAAACTTGGGTCCAAACAAATGGGGGCGGCACAGGGCCGCAGGTTGAGTCCTAATAGCAGCCTTTCAGCGTGACTTTGTCCATCCCTAAGCGCATTGAACTCGAACGTGAGGCCGGCGCCATCCTGCAACTAGCGGCCTAATGCCAGACCCCACGGTGCGGAGAGCGCTGTGGGGTTTTGGCGTTTGACCCGCCAGTGGGTCGATCTAAAGGGCGTCTGACAGCGACGCGCAACCGCGGACTGGTAAACCGCCTCTTGCCACCCATATTCCCGTCTGAAAAGACGCGCCCTAACCAAGTACACCCTTCCCCATGGTCAACAACAACGCACGGCCGACGAGGCAACGCATCACGACACATCATGAATGGATTGACGAACTGGCCAAGCACAGTGCCCTTGTCGCCGCGCTCGACCTGAA
>JASHUX010000362.1 GCA_030039775.1 Alphaproteobacteria bacterium
TCGACGATGGAATCGGGACGCACCGCGTCGGCATCGTCGACTTTAAGGACGATATGCGCTGCGGGCTTCTGGTTCGAGGGGATTTCGGCAATGAACAAGTACGGGCCAGTCCCATTGCGGAGCTGCCCTGAATTGTGGCCGGTGTCGAACTCGAGCTCGAAACCCAGCGCCGTGAAGAACTTCGCGGACTTGTCCCAATTGTGCGTGGTCAGATAAACGGCCTCGATACCCTTCGTCGTCACGTCATTCTCCTTCGCGGCGGTCGCCGCGTTTCTTGCCCGTGGCGAGATAGGCGCGCAGTGCATCGGCGACCAACGCGGACAGAGACAACTCCGCCTCGATCGCATGATGCTTCACCTGCCGGATCAGCCCTGCGGGCAGGTACACGTTGAATTGCTTTACGTCATCGTCGCTCACTCTGCTAGTATGCTAGTACACTAGCCCGAACGCAAGCTTTCCGAAAAATCGCGATGTTGAATGACTTTAGCCGGCTTTGCGGCGGGCGGCGGGCCGCGTCGCTGTCTTGGGTTTTTCGGCCGGCTTTCGCGCCTGGCCTTTGCCCTGCAGCGGCAGCAGCATTTCGCGCTGGCCGTCGATCTTCTTTTTGCCCTTTCGAGCGGCGGGCGCAGGTCCGCGACCGTTGGCAAGGCTGCGCTTCAACGCATCCATCAGATTGATGACGTTGGCGGGCGGCGGCGCCGCGGCGCCTTTCGGCATCGGCAATCCAGCCTGCTTCTTCTTCAGCATGTCGACCACGGCTTCTTCGTAGTGGTCAACGAACGTGTTGGGCTCGAAATCGGCTTCCTTGGTCTCAAGAATATGCTCCGCCAGCTTGCGCATATCGGCCGGCACCGTGATCGACGGGATCTCGTCGAAATATTCCTTGGCGTCGCGCACCTCGGAACCGTAGCGCAGCGTCACCGCGACAAGGCCGTTGTCCCACGGTTCCAGCATCACGACGCGTTCGCGCTTTGCCAGCACGACGCGCGCTAGCGCAACCATTTCCTTGCCGCGCATCGCTTCGCGGATCACCGCGAAGGCTTCTTGCCCGACCTGGTCGCTTGGCACGAGGTAATAGGGCGAATCAAAATAGCGCTCGTCGATCTGGGCGCGGGGCACGAACTTGTCGATCTCGACCGTGTGGTTGCTTTCGATCGCGATGGCGTCGAGCTCGTCGTCATCGACCAGGACGTAGGCGTTCTTGGCGTATTCGTAACCGCGCGCCTTGTCCGAGCCTTCGACCGGCTCGCGCGTTACCTCGTCCACCATCTGCTGACGCAAGCGGTTGCCGGTCGCACGATTGATCTGACGAAACGAAACCCGCTCGCTCGACGACGTCGCGGAGTAAAGCGAGACCGGGCAAGAAACCAGGGAGAGCTTGAGATAGCCCTTCCAGTAGGGGCGCGACGGAGCCACGGAATCCTCCAGAATCAGGGCCGTAGTGATAGTAATACAGGCTGCGATATTACGCAAAGAATACGGGTAAACCGTTTGATATTACGAAACATTATACCAGCTAATGTAGTCGGTTACTTGATTGGCCCCAAGGCTTTGATCGCGGCCAAAATCGATTGCTGCACTGTCGCGATCTCCGCCCAGGGGTCGCTTCGCCGCGCCCGCAAAAGCTTGGGCACGGTCCTGAGGTCGTAACGGGCCGGTTTGAAGCCCCGTTCCAGTTCGTCCCACCGCACTGGCATCGCTACCGGCGCCCCGATCCGGGCGCGGACCGAATAGGCCGCGACCGCCGTCGAGCCTCGGGCGTTGCGCAGGTAATCGACGAAGATCTTGCCCTTGCGCTCTTTCTTGAGCGGGTTCGCGGTGAACCGGTCCGGCTCGTTCTCCACCGTCAGCAGCGCCACGGCTTGCGCGAAGTTCTTGAGCTGGTCCCAATCGACGTCGCGGCGCAGCGGCACCACGACATGCAACCCCTTCCCGCCCGTGGTCTTCACGAACGACGTCAGCTTGAGCTGGGTCAGCATCTTGCGCAGCGACTTCGCCGCGGCGATCACGTCGCTAAAGGCCAGCGCCGGATCGGGGTCGAAATCGAAGATCAGCCGATCAGGCTTGTCGGGATCGTCGGCGAGCGCGCCCCAGGGATGGATTTCGACGATTCCTTCTTGCGCCAGCGCGACCAGATCGTGCGTGTCGCGGAGAACGAGGTACTCGCGCGTCGCATGCTCCTCTTTGATGGCGACGCGCCGCACCCCTTCCATCCCATGTTCAAAGTGCTTCTGGAAGAAACACTCGCCCGCGATGCCCTCGGGGCAACGCAGCAAGCTCAACGGCCGGCCCGCGATCTCCGGCATCATCCATTCGGCGACGCTTTCGTAATAACGCGCCAAGTCGAGCTTGGTGATCTTTGCATCGGGAAAGACCTTGCGGTCCGGATGCGAAATAACGACGCCGGCAACCGTACTGTCCGTCTTGGCGCTCTTCTTAACCGGCGCGGCACCGCCGAGCGCCACCGCGCGCTCGCGGCCGATGCTCGTTGCCGGCCTATCCTCGCGCAAGCCCTGGAACGACGGATGGCGCAGCACGCCGTCGCTGGTCCAGTTGCCGAACGCGATCTCGCCGACCAGCTCGGGCTTGACCCAGATCGCGCCCACTTGTGCTTCCTTTGGCACTTCAGCATAGGGCGGCTTCGCGACCTTCATGCGCATCAGCCGGTCGCGCAGCTCGACCGCCGATCTCGCGGTGAAACCGGTTCCGACATGGCCGGCATAACGAAGCGCGCCACCGTCGTAATAACCGAGCAACAGCGCGCCGACGCCGCCTTTGCGCGCGCGCTCACCCTCAGTGAAGCCGCCGATGACGAACTCCTGGCGCATCACGCATTTGGTCTTGATCCAGTCGCCGAGACGGCCGGAGCGATACGGCATGTCGGCGCGCTTCGACACGATGCCTTCGAGACCCATCTTGCCGGCGTGTTCCAGGATCGCGTCGCCGTCGCCCGCCACGTGATCGGAATAGCGTAACACCGCCGTTTCGGCCTCGCGCGGGATGAGGGCGCGCAGCAGCTTCTTGCGCGCGATGAGCGACGCGCCGCGCAGGTCCTTGCCGTCGAGATAGAGAAGATCGAACGCCATTAGCGCCAGCCGATCGTCGCGGCCGTCGCTCAGCGATTGCTGCAAATCGCCGAAATTGGACCGGCCCTTCGCGTCGAGCACGGCGACCTCGCAGTCGAGGGCGAATTTCTTTCCCGGCAGCGCAAGTACCGCGTCGGCAAGGCGGCCGAATTTATCGGTCCAGTTCTGGCCCGTACGGGTGAGGAACGCGACCTTGTCCCCGTCGCGGCGACAGTAGACACGATAACCGTCGACCTTGATCTCGTGGACCCAATCGTCGCCTCGTGGCGGTTTGGTCGCCAGCGTCGCCAGTTCCGGCTCGACAAATTTGGGCAGCGACGACGCCTTGGCGCCTGCGATCTTTCCGACGGCGGGCGCGCGGCGCGTCGGTGCGCGCGCCGCGTGTTTCTCCGGCTTGCCGTCGGCTCGATTGGAATTCCACACCTTCGCTGCCTTCGGATCGGCGATCTGCTCCATGCTCTTGCCGCTGGCGACGCTCTCCGTCTCATCGGCGAGGAGTTCATCGTTGTCGCCGGGCTTGGCGTATTCGTCGTTCTCCTTGATCAACAGCCAATTGTCGCCACGGTCACCGGGCCGGTGCGAGCGCACCCGTACCAGCGTCCAGCCGCCCTTCAACCGCTCGCCGTGTAGGACGAATTTAAGCTTGCCGGAGGCGTATTCTTTCGCAGCGTCGGCGTGATCTTCTTGCGGCTCCCAGGTGCCGCGATCCCACAACATCACTGTGCCGCCGCCGTATTGGCCTTTCGGAATCACGCCTTCG
>JASHUX010000363.1 GCA_030039775.1 Alphaproteobacteria bacterium
TCCACTGGATTGCGCGCCGCCAAGCCCGCGGCGAATTCGCGGGCCTTCGCGGGAGAGCGGCCGGCGATCGTCAACCCGATCGACTCTTCGCCGGCCAGCGACCGCGCAATGTAAGAGCCGAAATTACCGTAGCCGCCGACGATCAGGACGCGGCTCAACATGTCGGCTTCAGCACCATCAGAAAGAACACGATCGGCAGCCCGAAAAACGCCGGCCAGCCCAGCGCGAACCACAGCCGGAACAGCCGCTCATACCGGCCGGGCAGCGGCGCATCGGTCGTCGCGGCATCCCGAAGCATGGCGTGCAACCGGGTTTGAATCCACACCACGGGTACCCAGCAAATTCCCGCGACGAGATAGAGAACGTAGGTCGCGACCAACCACGGCTCCATGCCGGTCAGTCCGGTCAAATAAATGAGCCAGGCGCCCGTCACGGGCTGCACGATTACGGCCGGCAAGGTGAAAGCAAAATCCGCGATCACCGTGGTACGCGCGGCGAACAAGCGCGCCGCCAGCGGCCAGCTCCCTCGCTGCGCGCAGAAGAAAAAGAAGGCGATGCCCAACCCGGTGCCAAACAGGACGGTCGCGCTGACGATGTGGAGCGTCTTGACGATGGCATAGAGATCGACCGTCATCCTGACCCGTGCAACTCTCCGCCGCCCATTGACAAGCCTGACCCGACATTCTCCGATACCGTCGATTCTCTCGCCCGGCAAAGGACGGCATCAATTCATGGACAACCTCCGCGTCATCGCCGGTCCGTTCACCTTCGACGCCCGGTTCGAAAGCGCGGCGCCGAAGACTTGCGCGGCATTTCAAGCGCGCATGCCGTTCGCGAGCAAGGTCGTCCATGTGCGCTGGAGCGGCGAAGGCGTTTGGATTCCGCTCGGCGATCTCCAATTCGGCGTCGATTACGAAAACAACACGTCGTTTCCGGCGCCGGGCCAGGTCATCCTCTATCCCGGCGGGATCAGCGAGACCGAGATCTTGCTCGCCTATGGCGGCGTGCGCTTTGCCAGCAAGGTCGGGCAGCTCGCCGGCAATCACTTCGTAACGTTGACGTCGAACCTCGACAAGCTGCCCGAGCTCGGCCGCTTGTGCCTCTGGCACGGCGCGCAGGATATCCGGTTCGAGGCGGCATAGGAGTAACGCCATGGCCGACTACACGGCGCCGCTCGCCGACATGCGCTTCGCGCTCGATATCGTGGCGCGGCTGCCGGAACTCACGGCTCTGCCTGGGTTCGCTCGTGCCGACTCCGACACTGTCGCGGCCGTGATGGAGGGCGCCGCTTCGTTCGCAAGCGAGATCGTCGCTCCGCTTAACGTCGTCGGCGACAAGCAAGGGAGCCGGCTCGAGAACGGCGTGGTGCGTACGCCCGACGGCTTCAAGGAAGCGTACAAGGCCTATGTCGACGGCGGCTGGAACGCCGTCGCGTTCGACGAGGCGATCGGCGGGCAAGGCTTGCCCCGCGCGCTCAACGCCTGCATCACCGAAATGTGGACGGCGGCGAGCATGGCTTGGGCGCTCAACCCGCTGTTGACCGTCGGCGCGGTCGAGGCGCTGGCGGCGCACGGCAGCGACGAGCTGAAGCGGCTCTATCTCGGCAAGCTAGTGTCGGGCGAATGGCCCGCCTCGATGAATCTAACCGAGCCGCAGGCCGGCTCCGATGTCGGCGCGATGCGGACGCGCGCCATCCGCGACGGCGACCGTTACCGCATCAAGGGTCAGAAGATCTTCATCACCTACGGCGACCACGATCTGTCCGACAACATCGTCCACATGGTGCTGGCGCGGTCGCCCGACGGGCCGCCGGGCACGGCCGGCCTGTCGCTGTTCCTGATTCCGAAGTTCCTGGTCAACGCCGATGGCAGCCTCGGCGCCAAGAACGATCTCCGTCCTGTCAGTCTCGAGCATAAGCTCGGCATCCACGCCAGCCCCACCTGCGTCATGGCCTATGGCGACAACGACGGCGCCGTCGGCTGGCTGGTCGGCGAGGAAAATCGCGGCATGGAGTGCATGTTCACGATGATGAACAGCGCGCGGCTCCAGGTCGGGCTGCAAGGCCTCGCCATCGCCGAGCGTGCCTATCAGCACGCGCGCGACTATACGCGGACGCGGGTGCAAGGCAGGCCCGTCACGGCGACGGCGCCGGGCACCTATCCGATCATGCATCACCCCGACGTGCGGCGGATGCTGCTGTCGATGCGCGCGCGGATCGAAGCGATGCGTGCCCTTGTCTACTACACGGCGGCAACGATCGATCGCGCGAGTCACGCCGCCGACGTCGAGGCACGCGCGCGGTTTCAGGAGCGAGCAGACCTGCTCATCCCGGTCGTGAAGGCATGGTGCACCGACCAAGGCGTGCTCGTCGCGTCGATCGGCATTCAGATCCACGGCGGCATGGGATTCATCGAAGAGACCGGCGCCGCGCAATATTATCGCGATGCGCGGATCGCGCCGATCTACGAAGGCACCAACGGAATCCAGGCGAACGATCTGCTCGGCCGGAAAGTGCAGCGCGACCGCGGCGCCGCCGTGACCGCGCTGATCGTGGCGATGCGCGGCGACGTGAACGGCAATGAAGCGCTGGAAACGGGCATCGACGCGCTGGAAGACGCGACGCGTTGGCTGGTCGCCAACGCCAAGGAGCGCGCGGTGACCTTGAGCGGCGCCGTGCCCTATCTCGAGCTGATGGGGATCGTCGCCGGCGGCTGGCTGTTGGCGCTCGAAGCGGCAGAAGCACGGCGGCGGTTGGACGCCCATGACGGCGATACGTCGTTCAACAAAGCGAAGCTCGCGACGGCGCGGTTCTATGACGAACACGTGTTGGCGACGGCGTACGGTCTATTGCCCGCCATCAAAGGTGGCGAAGCGGTGCTGGGGTTCGATCTGGAGGCGCTCTAGCCGCTACTTCTCGTTCACGCAATCGAGCAACGTCCAATAGCCGAACAGATTGATGGGCCGCACGGCACGGACCCGCAAACCGCTCGCCCGCACGAAATTCTTAAGCGGAAAATCGGCGTGAAAGCCGATACGACCGGCGAGCGGCGCCAGCGCCTGCTCGACCGCGTGCATCGGCCCGGCCGCTTGCGAGAAATGATTGACGATGACGATGCGACCGCCCGGCTTGCAGACGCGGCGCAACTCGGCGCCGAAGCGCACGAGATCGCCCACCACCGATGCCACGTGCAGGGCGGCGACGGCCTCGAAGCGATTGTCGGAAAAGCCGAGGCGCTCGGCGTCCCCGATCTCGATCGCGTCGACCTGATGGAGATGCAGGCGCGCGACTTTATCCCGGGCCTTCGCCAGCATCTCCGGCGAAACGTCGATCCCCGTTACGTGGGCGTCGTCGCGATAAAGGGGCAGCGACAAACCGGTACCGACCCCGACCTCGAGGATCCGCTGGTCCGGCCCGTCATTGGCAAGCTGCACCGCCGCGCGCCGTCCGACCTGGAAGACAGCGCCGAAGACAAGATCGTACCACCCGGCATAACGCCGGTAGGTCCGCAGCGTGTCGTCGAGTTTCAGTGCGTTAGATCAGCGTAACGCGGTCGGCTTCGAGGCCCTTGCGGCCCTCGACGACGTCAACGCGCACGCGCTGGCCGGCGTCGAGCGCATTGACGCCGCTCCGGCGCAATGCGGTGACGTGGATGAAAATATCCTTGCCGCCGCCGTCGGGCGAAATGAAGCCGTAACCCTTGTCGGGCTCGAACCACTTGACCGCGCCCTCGAGCGATTGCGAGGCACCGCCGCCCCCGCTATAGCCGCCACCACCGCCGCCGCCATAACTGTCGCGATCGCGATCGTGATAGCCGCCATCGCGGCCGCCGCGTGGGGGACGCGCCACCACTTGGCTTTCATCGACATTGAGCACGTTCAGGACCAACGGGCCTTTCGCGCCAGGGCCGATCTCGCAGACTAAGACAGCACCCTCGCCGACATTGTCATATCCGGCGCGGCGCAACACGGCCATCGGGAGGAAGGCATCTGGGCTGCCATCGGTTAACGTCACGAAACCGAAACCTTTGGCGGCGTTGAACCACTTAACCCTAGCTTCAACACGGCGCCCGCTCTGGGGCTCTTCGTTCCGGAAATATCCGGGACGACGTTCACGATCGTACATGGGACCTCAGGTAATACTACGCATCAAGAGCACAGAATAACGTGGATTTAAGAAACCCGCCAGCGCTTGTCGTGGTTCCGAATGGAAAAAAGAGGATAGCAGCAATGCATTGTTGATTCTGTTGCATACAAGTCACAGCCCGGAATTTCAGAGCGTGAAGCCGCCGTCGATGACGTGGATCGTGCCCGTTGTGAAGGCAGATTCATCGGATGCAAGGTAAACCGCCAGCGCCGCGATTTCCTCCGGCGTCCCAAGCCGGCCCATCGGCTGCCGGTCGACGAACGCCTTCCGCACCACGTCGCTGCCGCCTTGCGCGGCAATGCGCTGCTCCAAGGACGGACTCGCCACCGTGCCGGGACAGATGGCATTGCAGCGGATGCCTTGGCGGATGAAATCGATGGCGACCGATTTGGTCAGGCCGATGATGCCCGCCTTGCTGACGCCGTAGACAAAGCGGTTCGGCGCCGCCTTGATCGATGATACCGACGACGACATGTTGACGATGGAGCCGCCGCCGTTCGCCACCATCGCCGGCAGAAACGCGCGGATCATGCGGTACATCGCCTTGAGATTAAGCTCGATGGTGAAATCCCAGTCGCGGTCGCCGCAATCGAGAATGGTGCCGTGATGGACAAACCCGGCACAGTTGAACAGCACATCGACGGCGCCTAATGCCACCGCAACGGCGGCGACGGCCGCGCCGTCGGTCACGTCGAGCCGGCGCGTCGCGATGATTTTGGGCAAGTCGGCCAGCTTCGCCGCATCAATGTCGCTGGCGACAACCGCGGCTCCCTCGGCCGCGAAAGCGAGCGCCGTCGCCCGGCCGATGCCCTGCCCGGCCGCCGTCACCAGTGCTTTTTTGCCTTTGAGCCTGTCGGCCATGGGTTACTCCGTGTATGCGCGCCGCGACCCTAACACGAGCGCCGGTCACGGTCAGCGCATTGCCCCGATTCCGGGTTCGCGGTACCAAGGATGCGCATGCCGCCGACACTGGTTCCCCGTTTCCGTTGGGACGACGACCGCAACCATGTGGTCGTGCCGCTGGCGCGCGCGCCGATCCCGGACGGTATCCGCCGGGTCGAAACGAGCGTCGCCGTCGAGCGGAGCTTGGAACGGCGCTGGGTCGTCGTCTCCGTCGCAGTGCATGTCGTCATCATCGGCGTATTAGTGTTCGGTCTCCTGGAAGCATCCCAACCACCGCCCCCGCCTGTGCTGCAGATCACGCTGATCCCGCAAGCACCGGGCAGCGAGGGCCTCGCGGGCGGCGCTTCGAGCTCGACCGAAAGCGCTACCGCCGACGCGTCGGCCGCCGCGGACGTGCCGTCGAAGCCCGATATCCCGGCGCCGGCGCCGGTATCGCCCGCGCAGACGGAGATGCCGCCGCCGCCGCCACAGCCGGAAATCCCGAAACCGACGCCGGCGTCTCCCGAAATTCCGCCTCCCCCACCGTCACCCACCAAGGCCGTCACGCCGGCACCGCCGCAACTCGTCGTGAGCGTTCCGCCGCCGAAGCCGCATTACGTGCCGCCGCGGCGCCCAGTGCGGCAAGAGGAGACACGGCCGCGGCCGACGCAGCCGTCGCCCGCTCGACAAGCGGCGCCCGTGCCTGCGCCCGCCGAAACCAAGACCGCGCTCGCGGCGCCGCCCGGCGCCGGCCCGGGGCAAGGTCAAGGCGCACAAGGCGCCGGCAAGGGCGCCATTGGCAACTCACCGGGACCAGGCGACGATTACCTCGAAAAACTCTATCGCCACCTGTTGCGTTATAAAAAATATCCTCCCGAGGCGATCGGCGCGAAGCAGCAGGGCCGTGTCGAAGTCGCCTTCACCATCGCGCGCGACGGCACGATCAGCGACACGCGGATCGAGAAGAGCTCCGGTTCGGCGATGTTGGATCAGGCAACGCTGGCGCTGGTGCAGCACGCCTCGCCGGCGCCGGCCCTACCCGACAGCTACAAGGGCGCGGCGGCGCGCGTCCGATTTCCCATCGATTACAAGCTCAGCCTGATCGATCAGATGTTCTAATCACCTACCGGCGGTTGCGGCAGGCAGCGTTGCGATCTTGCCCACTTGCCAAGGCACGGGCGTCCGCTAAGTTGGCGGCGCATTCGATAGAACAATAGAAAGGGGCTGGAGACATCATGTCCGATACCGTCCGTTACGAGCGCCGCGGCAAAATCGCCGTCATCACCGTCGACAATCCGCCGGTCAACGCGCTGAGTTCGTCCGTGCGCGAAGGTCTTGCCGACAGCCAGGCGAAGGCGAAGGCCGACCCGGAGGTCGAGGCGATCGTGCTGATCGGTGCGGGACGGACCTACATCGCGGGCGCGGACATCCGCGAGTTCGGCAAGCCGATGACCGGCCCAGGCCTGCAGCAGATCATCAACGACTTCGAAAATTCCGAGAAACCGGTCGTGGTTGCAATCCACGGCACGGCGCTGGGCGGCGGCCTCGAGGTTGCGCTCGGTTGTCACTATCGCGTCGCGCTGCCGTCGGCGCAGCTCGGCCTGCCCGAAGTGAAGCTGGGCATTCTCCCGGGCGCCGGCGGAACGCAGCGCATGCCGCGCGTCATCGGCGTCAAAGCGGCGCTCGACATGATCACGTCGGGCGATCCGCTGCCGACCGCGAAAGCAAAAGAGGTCGGCCTGGTCGACGAAATCGTGCAAGGCGATTTGCTCGACGGCGCAATCAAGTTCGCCGAGACCGTCGCCATCCCCGGCGGCGTGCAAGGCCGCCGCGTCAGCCAGCGCACCGACAAGCTTGGCGGCGCCGACGCTGCCTTCTTCGCCGAGGCGCGCAAGACGACCGCGGCCAAGGCGCGCGGCCAGATCGCGCCGGTCAAAATCGTCGATGCGCTCGAAGCGGCGGCGACCCTGCCCTTCGCCGACGGCATCAAAAAAGAGCGCGAGGTCGCACAAGAGCTGATGTCGGGCACGCAGTCGAAAGCGCTGCGCCACGTCTTCTTCGCCGAGCGGGAAGCCGCGAAGATTCCAGACGTGCCAGCGGACACGCCGACGCGTCCCGTCAAGTCGGTCGCGATCATCGGCGCCGGCACGATGGGCGGTGGCATCGCGATGAGCTTCGCCAACATCGGCATTCCGGTGACTCTGATCGACAGCACCGACGAATTCCTCGACCGCGGCCTGAAGCGCATCAAGGACAATTACGCCGTCACCGTGACCCGCGGCCGTCTCTCCCAAGCCGACATGGACAAGCGCGTCGGATTGATCAAAGGCGGCATCGGCACCGACAAGATCAAGGACGCCGACATGGTGATCGAGGCGGTGTTCGAGGAGATGGACCTGAAAAAGACGGTCTATCGCGACATCGACAAATTCGCGAAGGCGGGCGCGGTGCTCGCTACCAACACATCGGGCCTCAACATCAACGAGATCGCGTCGGTGACGAAGCGGCCGCAAGACGTGATCGGACTGCATTTTTTCTCGCCCGCGAACGTCATGCGCCTAGTCGAAGTAGTCCGCGCCGAGAAGACCGGCAAGGACATCATCGCCACCTGCATGCAGGTCGGAAAGCAGCTCCGCAAAGTGCCGGTGCTGGCGCGCGTCTATGAAGGCTTCATCGGCAACGCAATGCTGCGTCACTACGGCCGCGAGGCGCATTTCCTCTTGGAGGAAGGCGCGCTGCCGCAGCAGGTCGACAAGGCGCTGACGGATTTCGGCTACGCCATGGGCATGTTCGGCGTGCACGATCTCGCCGGAAACGATGTCGGTTATCGCATGCGCAAGGCCGCACAAGCCTCGCGTCCGAACGACCGCCGCTATTCCGACATCATCACCATCCTGTGCGACATGGGGCGGCTCGGCCAGAAGACCGGCAAGGGCTGGTACCGCTACGAGCCGGGCAGCCGCACGCCGATCCCCGATCCCGAGGTCGAGGCGCTGATCGTCGCGGAATCGAAAAAGAAGGGCGTCGAACGCCGCCCGATCACCGACGAGGAAATCGTCAAGCGTTGCGTCTACGGCCCGATCAACGAAGGCGCGGTGCTGCTGGAAAAGGGCATCGCGCTGCGCCCGTCCGATATCGACATCGTCTACGTCACGGGGTACGGTTTTCCGTCCTGGCGCGGCGGGCCGATGTTCTATGCCGATACCGTCGGCCTGAAGAACGTGCTGGACGACATCAAGCGTTTCCATGAGCGTGACGGCTTCTATTGGAAACCGGCCCCGCTCCTGGAGCAGCTGGTCCGCGAGGGCAAAAGCTTCGCGGACTACCAAGCGGGGAGATAGCGTCGATGGAATTGTCCTATACCAAAGAGGAACAGGAATTCCGCCAGGAGGTCCGCGCGTTCCTCAAGGAAAAGCTGCCCGCCGATTTGGCACGCAAGGTGAAGGAAAGCAAGATCACCACGCGCGACGACATGATGCGCTGGCATCGCATCCTCTTTGAGAAAGGCTGGATCGCGCCGGCCTGGCCGAAACAATGTGGCGGCGCCGAATGGTCGATCATCCAGCGCCATATCTATGATGAGGAAGCCGCCGAAGCCGGCACGCCGGCGGTGGCGCCGTTCGGCCTCGTGATGTGCGGCCCCGTCGTCATGAAATACGGCAATCAGAAGCAGAAGGACTTCTTCCTGCCGCGCATCCTCTCGGGCGAGATCGTGTTCTGCCAGGGCTATTCCGAGCCCAGCTCCGGTTCCGACCTCGCCTCGCTAAAGACCAAGGCCGAGCACGACGGCGACAATTACAAGGTCAACGGCCAGAAGACCTGGACCAGCATGGCGCGCTGGGCCGATTGGATTTTCTGCCTGGTTCGCACCGATCCGGCGGCGAAGAAGCAGGAAGGCATTTCGTTCCTGCTGATCGACATGAAGACGCCGGGCATCCGGGTCCGGCCGATCGTAACGATGGACGGCGGCGCCGAAGTCAACGAGACCTTCTTCGACGACGTGATCGTGCCGCAGGCCAATCGCATCGGCGACGAGAACAAGGGCTGGACCTACGCCAAGTTTCTGCTCGGCAACGAGCGCACCAGCATCGGCCAAGTCGGCGGCTCAAAGCGCGAGCTGAAAAAGCTCAAGGAGATTGCGAAGGCCGAGCACATGGATCAGAGCAAGCGCTTCCGCGACGAGGTGGCGTTGCTCGAGATCGAGTTGATGGCGCTCGAACAATCCAATCTGCGCATGATCGCGAGCCTGAGCGGCGGCAAGGACCCGGGCGCCGAAGCATCGATCCTCAAGATCCGCGGCTCCGAGATTCAACAGCGCATCACCGAGCTGACCTTCGAGGCGCTCGGCCCGACGGCCCTGCCGTTCCAACGCGAGGCGATGGAAGAAGGCTGGAACGGCGAGGTTATCGGTCCCGATTACGCGCCGTCGGTCGCGCCGAAATATTTCAATTTCCGCAAGACCAGCATCTATGGCGGGTCCAATGAGATCCAGCACAACATTCTCGCCAAAGCGGTGCTGGGACTTTGACAAGAGGGTTAAAGCACTAATTTTATTGCTCATTCCCGCGAAAGCGGGAATCGAGGGTGAGTGACGTGCGTTGGCCCTGGGTCCCTGCTTCCGCAGGGGCGACGAAAAAGTAACGGGGAGGAAGGTTTGGATTTCGACTATTCCGAGGAGCAGCGGCTTCTCGACGAAACGGTGCGCCGGCTCGTCAAGGACGAGTACGAGTTCGCGAAGCGCAAAAAATACATAGCGGAGGCACAAGGCTTCAGCGCGGCGCTGTGGGCGAAATACGCCGAACTTGGTTTACTCGGCCTGCCCTTTGCCGAGGAATATGGCGGCTTCGGAGGCGGCGGCATCGAGACCATGATCGTGATGGAGGCGCTGGGCCGCGGCCTCGCGCTCGAACCCTATCTGGCGACAGTGGTGCTGGGCGGCGGCCTGGTCGCGCTCGCGGGCAGCAACGGCCAGAAAAGTGCGGTCCTACCGGAGATCGCGGCCGGCAACCTCAAGCTCGCGCTGGCGCACAGCGAACGGAATTCGCGCTACGACCTCGCCAATGTCGAGGCGAGCGCCAAGGCGCAAGGCGGCGGTTATGTCCTCGACGGCCACAAGACCATCGTCATTCACGGCGGCAGCGCCGACAAGCTGATCGTCAGCGCGCGCACCGCCGGCAGTACGACCGACAAGAACGGCATCTCGCTGTTCCTGGTGGACCGAAACGCGAAAGGCATGACTGTGCGCGACTTCCCGACGGTCGACGGGCTGCGCGCCGCCGATGTCACATTGGCCAACGTATCCGTCGGCGGCGATGCGTTGCTCGGATCGCGCGACGGCGCCTTGTCATTGATCGTGCGCGCCGTGGACCGGGCGATTGCGGCGCTGTGCGCCGAAGCGGTGGGCATCATGGAAACGCTCAACGCCATGACGCTCGACTACATCAAGACGCGAAAGCAGTTCGGCGTGCCGATCGGTTCGTTCCAGGTGCTGCAGCATCGCATGGTCGACATGACCATCGCCGCCGAGCAGGCGAAGTCGATGGAGATTCTCGCGGCCATGTCGATCGACAGCAACGATCAGCGCGAACGCGAGCGCGCGGTCTCGGCGGCGAAAGTGCAGATCGGCCAGTCCGGGCGCTTCGTCGGCCAGCAGGCGATCCAGCTCCACG
>JASHUX010000048.1 GCA_030039775.1 Alphaproteobacteria bacterium
GCAGGGCGGCAAGTTCGTTGCCGACGGCAATCTCATCTCCGGTGTCGGCAAGCTGCCGTTCAACACCGACGGCGGCGGCCTATGCAACAACCATCCCGGCAATCGCGGCGGCATGACCAAGGTGCTGGAGACGGTGCGGCAATTGCGCGGCGAGGCGCATCCGAAGGTGCAGGTGAAGAATTGCGACATCGCGCTGAGCCACGGCACCGGCGGCTCGCTCGGCACGCGGCACGGCAGCGCCACGCTAATCATGGAGCGCGAATAACATGGCCGAGCGCAAGATCACGCCGCCCGCGATCAATCCCGAGACCAAGCCGTTCTGGGATGCCGCCGCCAAGGGTCAGCTGCTGATCAAGAAATGCCTCGCCTGCGGCGAGTTGCATTATTACCCCCGTTCGATCTGTCCCTTCTGCCACAGCGACCGCACGGAATGGCAGGCCGCGTCGGGCAAGGGCACGGTCTATTCCTTCAGCGTCATGGTGCGTGCGCCCGAACCCTACGCGCTTGCTTATGTCGAGCTCGCCGAAGGGCCGCGGATCATGACCAACATCGTCGATTGCAAGTTCGACGACATCAAGATCGGCAAGCCGGTGACGTTGGTCTGGAAACCGAGCGAGGGCGGCCCGGCAGTGCCGATGTTCACCCTGGCTTGAGCACGTCCGCCGTCGATCAGCAGCGTCTTTTCCGCCATCGTCCCTACGCGCTGTTCTGGGCGGCGCGGAACCTGTCGGCATTCTCGGTGCAGATGGCGGCGGTGGCGACCGGCTGGCTGGTCTATCAGAAGACAGGCAGCGCTTACGATCTCGGTTTTATCGGTCTGGCGCAGTTCGTGCCGATGGTACTGTTGACCTTGCCGGTCGGGCATATCGCCGACCGGGCCGACCGCCGTCGCATCATCGTCGCGTGCCAACTGATTGAGAGCGTCGCGTTGGCGGTGCTGGCGTGGGGCATCGTCGCGGGCTGGCTCGAGGTCGTTCATATTTTTGCGGCGGTCGTGGTGTTGGGCGCGGCGCAAGCGTTCGAGCGGCCGACCATGTCGGCGCTGCTGCCGGGTTTGCTGCCTGCCGGCATGCTGCAACGCGCGATCGCGATGGCGTCGTCCGCCAACCAATCGGCCTATATCGTGGGCCCGGCGGTCGGCGGCTTGCTCTATGCCGTGCATATCGCGGTGCCGTTCGCCGTCGCCGCCGCGTTCATGTTCGGCGCGGCGCTCCTTATCGCGGCGATCGCCGTCGAAGCGCGGCCGGCGATGGCGCGCGAGCCGGCGACGCTGCGCTCCGTCTTTTCCGGCATATCCTTCATCTGGCACCGGCCTGTCCTGCTGGGCGCAGTGTCGCTCGATCTGTTCGCGGTGCTGCTCGGCGGGGCGACGGCGCTGATGCCGATATACGCCCGCGACATTCTTGGCACCGGCCCGTGGGGCCTGGGCATATTGCGCGCAGCGCCAGCGGCGGGCGCGCTCAGCATGTCGCTGTTCCTGTCGCGGATGTCGATGCGGCGTGCCGTCGGCGCCAAGCTGTTCCTTGCGGTCGCCGGCTTCGGCGTCGCGACGGTGGTGTTCGCGCTCTCGACCAATCTGCTGCTCTCCGTGGCGGCGCTCTATTGCGTCGGCGTTGCCGACAATGTCAGCGTCGTGATCCGCAGCTCGCTGGTGCAGTTGGCGACGCCGGACGCGGTACGGGGCCGCGTCAACGCGGTCCATTCACTGTTCATCGGCACCTCGAACCAACTCGGCGAGTTCGAATCCGGCATCACGGCCGGCCTCCTCGGCGCGGTGCCGGCGGCGCTGTTGGGCGGGGTCGCGACGGTCGCCGTCGCGCTGCTGTGGATACGGATTTTCCCCGCGCTGCGCCGGATCGAGACGCTGTGGGGGCCGGTCGAATAGCTAGTGTTTCGCGAAGCCGGCGCAGCCCCCGGGCGCGTCGATCGGGCGGAACACTTTGTCGCCGGGCAAGGTCGCGATCACCTTGGTCCAGTCGTAGTCGCCGTGCGATTCCGCCGGCGTCTTGACCTGGAGCAGATAGATGTCGTGGACCATGCGGCCGTCGGGACGGAGATGCCCGTTGTCGGTGAAGGCGTCGTCGACCTTCGCCTTGCGCATGGCCGCGAGCACGGTCTTGGGATCGGTCGAGTGCGTCGCCTTCACCGCGAGCAGATAAGAATGGACCGCAGAGTAGGTGCCGATCTGGAAGTCGGCGACCGGCTTGCCGGTGCGCTTGACGAATTCTTTGAAGAACGCGCGCGATTTGTCGTTCATGTTCGGGTTCCAATACGCGACATAGAGCGTGCCCGCCGCATTGGTGAGGCCCATCGCCTTGATTTCGGTCAGGTCGAAGCCGGGAAACATCTTCGCCTTCACGCCGAATTCCTTTGCCGCCTTGATGGCGTTCATCGTGTCCTGGCCGCCGTTGGCGAGCGCGATCACCTCGGCGCCCGAGGCCTGCGCCTGGAGGATGTAGGACGAGAAATCCTGCGTGCCGATGGGGTGGAGCACGGAGCCCAGCACCTTGCCGCCGCGCGCCTCGACCGCGCGCGTGGTGCCGGCCTGCACGCCTTTGCCGAAGACATAGTCGGCGGTGATGAAAAACCAGGTCTTGCCGAGATAGGGCATCGCCTCGCCCGCGGCGCTGCCCGCGGCGTAGGTGTCGTAAACCCACTGCACCAGATTGTCCGGCGCGCAGTTCTTGCCGGTGAAGGTATCGGAGCCGGCGCCGGTGAGGAGCAAGAGTTTGTTGTTCTTTTTGGCGACGTTCAGTACCGCGCCCGCGACGCCGGAATTGACCAGGTCGGTGACTGCGTCGACATGCTCGACCTCGAACCAGCGGCTGGCGATGGCGGCGCCGATATCGGGCTTGTTCTGATGGTCGGCGGAAATGATGACAATGGGCGTGCCGTCGATCTTATCGCCGAACTCGTCGGCGGCGATCTGCGCGCCGGCGATCGAGCCGTGCCCGCCGTTGCCTTCGTAAGGGCCGGAAAGATCGGTCAGGACACCGATCTTGATGGCGCCATCGGCGAAGCCGGCCTGAGCCACGCCCGGTAGGACCAAGGCGCCGGCCGTTAGCCCGGCCACGATCGATAAAGCCCGCGTCCGCATGACGTCCTCCCCGATTGTTCGTTGTCTCAACGATCAATAGCGGAATTGTTTCGCGGTGCGAACAAAGAAAC
>JASHUX010000364.1 GCA_030039775.1 Alphaproteobacteria bacterium
CGCTGGCGACACCCTATCTGTGCCGGCCGATCGAGTGGGGCGCCGATCTTGTTTGCCATTCGACAACGAAGTTTCTCGACGGCCATGGCAACTCGTTGGGTGGCGCGGTGATCGAAAGCGGCAAGTTCGACTGGAACGCCGGCGGGAAGTTCCCCTCGCTGACTGAACCGGAGCCCGCCTATCACGGGTTCCGCTTCTACGAGAATTTCGGCGACTTCGCCTTTACGATGAAGGCGCGCGCGGTGGCGCTGCGCGATTTCGGTCCGGCGCTCGCGCCGATGAACGCATTCCTCACCATCACCGGAATCGAGACGTTGCCGCTGCGCATGGAGCGCCATGTCGCCAATGCGCAGGCGGTCGCCGAATTTCTCGCCGACGATGAGCGGGTCGCATGGGTGTCCTATGCCGGCCTCAAATCGAGCCCGTTCCAAGCGCTGGCGCAGAAATACATGCCGAAAGGGGCCGGTGCCGTGTTCACCTTCGGCATCAAGGGCGGCTACGAAGCCGGCGTGAAGCTCGTGGAAAACGTTCGGCTATTTTCGCATCTCGCCAATATCGGCGACGCGCGCAGCCTCATTTTGCATCCCGCATCGACCACGCATCGGCAATTGTCGGACGAGCAACGGGAAGCGGCGGGCGCCGGGCCCGACGTGATCCGTTTGTCGATCGGTCTCGAATCGGTCGCGGACATTATCCGCGACCTCGATCAAGGATTGGGCGCCTGACTATTCAACGATTTTCCGCGCGCGGAAATCGGCGATCGCCGTGGCGTCGTAGCCCAATGCCCGCAAGACGGCGTCGGTGTGCTCGCCTTTTTCCGGTGGCACCGAATGCAACCGCCACGGCGTGCGGCTGAGCTTGATCGGCTGCGCCAGATATTCGGTGCGGCCTCTCCGCGGATGGTCGAACGGTGCGGCCATGCCGAGATGTTTCACCTGCGCGTCGTTGAACACTTCGCCGATATTGTAGATCGGCCCGGCGGGAACGCTGGCCTTGTTGAAGAGCTCGATCCACTCGGCCGACGTCTTGGTCTTGGTGATTTCCTCGATCGCGGCGTTGAGCTTGTCGCGATTCTGGAACCGGGTGCGGTTGTCCTTGAATAGCGGATCGGTGAACAAGCTTGGTGCGCCGATCGCGTCGCAGAAGCGCTTGTAGATTTCCTGCCCAGTGGTGGCGATATTGATATGGCCGTCCTTGGTCTTGAACACACCGGTCGGCGCGCCTGAGGGATGATTGTTGCCGGCCTGGCCCGGCACTTGCCGGTCCATGAGCCAGCGCGCCGCCTGGAAATCGAGCATAAAAATTTGGGCCGCCAGTAGCGACGACTGCACCCATTGGCCTTGGCCGGAACGCTCGCGCTCCAGCAACGCCAGTAAAATGCCTTGCGCCGCAAAAATGCCGGCACACAAATCGGCGATGGGGATGCCGGCGCGCACCGGCCCCTGGCCTGGCAGGCCGGTGACCGACATGATGCCGCCCATGCCTTGCGCGATCTGGTCGAAACCCGGCCGCTCGCGGTATGGCCCGTCCTCACCGAAACCGGAAATGCTGGCGTAGACGAGCCGCGGATTGACCGCGCGCAGCGTCTCGTAATCGATGCCGAGCCGGTGCTTCACATCGGGCCGGTAATTCTCGACCAGCACGTCGGCCTCGCGGACAATCCGCTTTAGGATATCGACGCCGTCCTTCGATTTGAGGTCGAGCGCGATCGCCCGCTTGTTGCGATGGAGATTCTGGAAGTCGGACGAATCGCGCGTGCCGCCTTGAAGGCCGTCTTCGCCTGTGGCCTCGACCTTGACGACATCGGCACCCCAATCGGCAAGCTGACGCACACATGTCGGTCCCGAGCGCACGCGGGTTAGATCGATGACCTTGTAGGGCGACAGCGGAAGGCCGGACAACGTCGACGCGCTCATCCGCGCGGCAATTGGCGCCAATCGGCGTCGGCGGGAATCATCTCGGCGAAGGAGCGGATCAGACCCCATTCGATGGCCGGGTTGAACTCCGGCCCCTTCTCGCCCGCGGCGCTCTTTTTCGCAGCATTCATCAGCGCGCGCCGTGCACGCACGATAGAAATGTCGCTCGAAGCGAGGAACTCCTTGTCTCGCGCGGCAATCTTGCCCTGCGCCACGGCGACGGCATAGTCCTCATGCCGAAGCACTTTGAAACCGGACCATTTGCCGGCCTTGACCATCTCGCGGTCCTGGCCGTAGCGCTTCTCCGGCCCGCCGAGCAATGCCGTCATGTCGTTGATCTTGGTCTGGTTGGGCCAATTGCTGTCGGTCAGCGGCCGCGCGAGATTGTACCGTACGTCCCACTGGATCGACGTCTCGTCGTCCACCGGCACCGAGATAGTTAGGAGCTGCACGCCTTCGCGGCCGCCGCCCTGCGGGATGTAGGAGTACCAAGGCATGACGAATTCGCGCACGCGCACATAATGCGTGCCGTCCGGCATATTGCGCACCGCGGCTTCGCGATAGCCGTAGGGTTGCTCCTCGAACTCGAAGCGCGGCGCCAGGTCGAGCGTGGTGTAGTCGATGTTGCGGCTGCCGAGCTGCTTCGGGTCCTTGCTCGACCAGTCCTGATGCAGGATGCCGACATGGGCGCTATCGAGCTGGCCTTCGAGTCCATTGAGCCAGCCTGAATTGATCTTGCCGAGGCCGAAGCGGATATGGCTTTGCGGCAGATCCATCCAATTATAGTTCGGAAATGGCGCCGGCTCGCCCTTGCCGAGCCAGACCCAAAGGATACCGGCCCTCTCCGCGGTCGGATAATGGTTGACTTTGACACGCGCGGCAAAGGCGGCGCGGCGATCGGGCGGTTCGGCCGGAACGTCGACCACCTTGCCCGAAACGTCGATCTTCCAACCGTGGAAAATACAAGTCAGCGCGCAATCCTGGTTGCGCGCCAGCACCAGCGACACGCCGCGGTGCGGACAGCCTTCGTCGAAGAAGCCGACGCGGCCGTCATCGGCGCGAAACGCGACAAAATCCTCGCCGAGCAGGCGGATGCGCTCGGGGTCGCCGCCAGCTTCCAGTCCGGCCGCCGGCATTACCGGCACCCAGAACTGGCGCATGAAGGTGCCCATCGGCGTGCCCGGCCCAACCCGGCTCAACAGTTCGTTCTCTTCCTTCAGCATGTCAGTCTCCCGCACGGCGTATCCCAATGATCATACAATAAGCCTATGATCGAAAGCGCGGAATGGATTTGCGTGGGAGGCAGCCATGATCCTGGTGACCGGCGGCTTAGGTTTTATCGGCAGTCACACCGTGGTGAGCCTGCTGAATGCGGGGCACGACGTGGTCGCGACGCGATTCCGGGTCGGGCGAATCCCGTCTTTCCTCGCCGGCAAGAAGTTCGCGGTCGAAAGCGTCGACGTCGCCGGTCCCCACGCCGTCATCGAGACGGCACTGAAGCACAAGGTCACCAGCATCATCCATCTGGTCGTGACGCCGCTAGGCGGATTGTCGCCGGCGGAGGACTACCGAATGAACATGTCCGGGCTTATCAACGTGCTCGAGGCGGGACGCATCGCCGGGGTGAAGCGCATCTCTGTCGCCAGCTCCTCATCGATCTACGGCGGCGTGGCGGAAGGACCCTACCGGGAGGACATGCCGCTCCGGATGCGCGGCGCCCATCCGACCGAAGCATTTAAGAAAGCGTTCGAAGTGCTGAGCCAGCATTTCGGCGACCGCACCGGCATCGAGATCGCGTGCCTCAGAATCGGCAATGTCTGGGGGCCGCTTTACCACTCGATGAACAACCTGCCGAGCCGCCTCGCCCACGCCGCCGTGAAGGGCCAGCCGGCGCCGCTACCGCGGCCCAACGGCCGGCCCGATTTTGCCGGCGACTCGCTCGACGCGATCTATGTAGGGGATTGCGGAGAAGGGATTTGCCTGGTCCACACCGCGCCAAAACTCGACCACGCCGTCTACAATATTGGCTCCGGCCGCGTAACGACGGGCGCCGATTTCGCGGCCGCCATCAAGAAGGCGGTGCCAGAGACGGCGGTGACATTGCAGGACGGGCAAGGTCCCGACAATCGCGGGATCAATCCGGCATTGGATTTGAGCCGCGCCGCGGCGATCGGTTATCGCCCGGCATTTAGCCTCGACGACGCCATGTCGGATTATGTCGCCTGGTTGCGCGCGGGCAACGCGTTCTAGCCATGCGTATTTTGTCCGCGACGCAGGCGGGAATGATATTATAGAAGCAATCGACAAACAGACGCAGGGAGCGCAAGCACCATGTACAACGGCAAGAAGGTTCTCGACATTCATGGCCACTATTCGGCGCCGGTGAACGGCAGCGCGGCGGTGGGCCTGATGCTGGCCAGCAACACGCCGCTGCGCGACGACCCGCGTAAGGATATTCCGCGCCTTGGCATGAGCGAGCAAGCCTGGGCCGGGGCGCTCAAGCGCCATGTCGATATGATGGACGACCACAATATCGACTGCCAGCTCATCGGACCGCGCCCGTTCCTGATGTTGGGCTGGATGCAGCGTCATCTGCTCGATAGCTGGTGCCGTTTCATCAATCACATGATCGCCCGCCAATGCATGGTACATCCGACCCGCTTCAGCGGCGCCGCTTGCCTGCCGCAGAATCCGAAGGCGCCCGATCTCAAGCACTGCCTGCCCGAGCTCGAATATTGCCACCGCGAGCTCGGCTTCACGGGTTGCTATCTGACACCGGATCCGGCCGGCGACCGCTCCTCGCCCGGTATGGACGATCCCTATTGGGACCCAGTCTATGCCTATTGCGAAAAGCATAATCTCCCGATCGTCGTTCACGGCACGAACTGCACTGATCCGCGCCTCAAGACGATTCCGCAGAACTATCAAATCGGCTTCGTGTGGGAGCAGTATCTGGCGACGCAGCTCCTGTCGCATGGTGACGTGTTCAAGCGCTTCCCCGGCCTCAAAGTCGTCGTCTGCCATTGTGGCGGCGCGCTCGACCGCTTTATCAAGACCGATCACCACCTGGCGCAGAAGGACCTCAGCAAGAACCTGTTCTTCGACACATGCGCGCTCGACGTCGACTTCCTTGAAGCCGCGATCAAACAGCGTACGCCAAAGAACATCCTGTTCGGCACCGAAACACCAGGATCAGGCGGCGCGATCCGTCCGGAAACCGGCAAACAGGGCGACGACCTGATTCCGATCATCGGCGCAATGAAGTTCCTCAACGAGGAACAGAAGCTCGATATCTTCCACAACAACTGCAGGCATGTCGCGCCGGACTTCGCCAAGATCGCGGGATAACCGCCCACGGTAGCGCTCCCCGACCCGCACCATCGCCAGCGGAAGGCGGCCGATAGTGCCGCCTCCGCCTGGGTCGCGGCTTCCGCGGGAACGGGCAAGACCAAAGTTCTGACCGATCGCGTGCTCGCTCTGCTGCTCAAGGGCAGCGCGCCGCAACGCATTCTTTGCCTCACCTTCACCAAGGCGGCCGCGGCGGAAATGGCGATCCGCCTCAGCACACGGCTAGGCGAATGGGCGATCGCCGAGGACGGCCGTCTGGCGCGTGAATTGGAAGAACTTACCGGCGCCAAACCCAAGGCGGAAACCCTGGACGAGGCGCGACGGCTCTTCGCGCGTCTGCTCGATACGCCAGGCGGCATGCGGATCGACACGATCCACGCATTCTGCCAATCGGTCTTGCGCCGCTTCCCCATCGAGGCGGGCGTCGCACCGCATTTTACCGTGCTCGACGACCGCACCGCCGCCGAGGTTCTGCAGCAGGCCCGCGCCGAGATCCTGGCGATGCCTGAACTGGCAGCGGCCCTTGGTGAAATCGCGGGCCATACCGGCGAAGGCGGATTCGATGAACTAATCGGCGAGATAGCGGGGCAGCGCGCCAAACTCGAGCCGCTGCTTGCCGACGGTGTCGAACAATTGCTCACGCGGTTGCGGGATTTGCTCGGCGTCGCGCCGGATGAGACGCCGGAAAACATCGTCGCCCAAGCCAGCCACGACTTCGATGACGGCATGGTGCTGGCGGCGGCGCGCGCTTTGCGCGACGGCGACAAGCCCAGCGACCGGGATCGTGGCGAAAGCATCATCCGCTGGCTCGAGGCGCCGGCCGACCGGGCCGCGCGGTTCGACGACTATGCGGCCTGCTACCTGACACAGAAGGACGAGCCGCGGGCGCGTATCTACACCAAGGATTTTCTTCGCGACGACCCGCAAGAGGCGGTGACGCTCGACGCCGAGGCGGCGCGCGTCATCGCCGCGGTGACACGCTGGCGCGCGGCGTCGCTTTATGCTGCAACGCAGGCGCTGATGAAAGTCGCGGACGCACTTCTGCACCGTTACCGCCGCTTGAAACGGCGCCGCGCGCTCCTGGACTATGACGATCTCATTCTGATCACACGCGACTTGCTGCGCCGGCCGGGCGTGGCACCGTGGGTGCTGTTCAAGCTCGATGGCGGTCTCGATCATATCCTGATCGATGAGGCGCAGGACACCAATCCCGAGCAGTGGCAGGTGATCGCGGAGCTCGCCGAGGAATTTTTCGCCGGCGAGGGCGGACGCGAGCTGAACCGGACCATCTTCGCCGTCGGCGATGCGAAGCAGTCGATTTTCAGTTTCCAGGGCGCCGACCGCACCGAATTTGAGCGGATGCGCCGCCATTTCGCCGCCAGGATCGGCGCGGCGCATCAGCGGCTGGAGCAGATCGACCTCGACCTGTCGTTCCGTTCCGTGCCGGTCGTGCTGCAGGCCGTCGACGCGGTGTTCGCGAACGGCGCGGCTGCCGACGGCGTGGTCCCGCCTGGCGCCCACCTGCAACACCGTCCGCACCGCGACGGTATGGCTGG
>JASHUX010000365.1 GCA_030039775.1 Alphaproteobacteria bacterium
ACCGGCGACGAAGACGATGCCCCGCCCCGCCCCACCGTCGCCGACAACGAACGGCTCATCGCGGGCCAGCGCCTCGCGCAACTCAAGGTCGCGACCGAGAATGTCGGCGACCATATCCAAATCCTCGCCGCCGAGCGTCTGTGCGCGCGCGCCGGGCTGACAGTGAATTTCCGTGTCGATCGCGACGACGAGATCCCTCACGCCCCGCCGGTCGCCTCGGGCGAACGGCCGGCCATCGTCGTGAACGGCTGGTTCAAGACCAATCCGGCGGAATGGCCGCCGCATCCGGCCTATCGGCCGATCTATCTCGGCTTCCATATGCGACTGTTCCAATCGCCCAGTTTGGTTTCGCCCGAGGCGTTGCGCCATTACGCGGCCCATGGACCGATCGGTTGCCGCGATCGGTACACCTTGTCGATGCTACGCGGGCGCGGAATCGACGCCTTCCTCAGCCATTGTCTGACGCTGTCGCTGCCGCGACGTTTGTCGCGTCCGGATCAGCAGACCGATGTGTTTGTCGTTTCGCGCGACCGCGGCATCCTGAAGCACGTGCCGGAATCGGTCGGCCCCCACACCTTCATCAGCCACTACACCGACGCGAAGGATTTCGACAAAAATAAAGCGCGCGCGGCCGAGTTGCTCAATTTATATAGCGATTGCGCGCGGCTAATCGTCACGACCTTGCTGCATTGCGCGTTGCCGGCGATCGCGCTGGGCATTCCCGTGGTCGTGTTCTATCCGCCCAACGAAGGACCGGAACACCAGTCCGACCGAGAACGGTTTTCGTCCTTGGCCGAGATGATGAGGGTGTTCTATTTCGGCGAAGCGGCGGCGGTCGATTGGCGCGGCTATACGGCCGATGTCAGCCTCTTGAAGCTGCGGATGACGGATCAGTTCTTCGACCTTGCAGCGCGCTGGGGTCGGCTGGCGTCGGTCCGAGGCAGGAAACGTCACGCCGTCCTCGAAACAGCCGAGGCCTAGATGGCGCAGGCACAAAATTTGACGGACCCCGGACGATTGCATCGATTGGCCGAGGCGAAAGCGCCGGATCGGGACGTTGGGGCATCGCATCGAGCTACCACCCCGGCTGGGCCCAGCGCAGCGAAATGGCCGCCCGTCTTGTGCCGGATGGCGCGCGCGTGCTGGAGATCGGCGCCGGCACCGGTGCCTTCCGCGATCACTTGCCCGAGGCGCTCGACAAATTAGCCGAGGCGGCATCGACGCTCGTGATGTCTTATTGTTGTCGGATACGCCCACGTGACGATGCCCTCGCGGCCTACTTGGCGCGCGGATGGGTTAACGCGCTGTCGGAGGAAGAAGTGATCCTCGCGATGAGTCGGCGCGGATTGTCGCTGGGGAACCGGATCCGCTTCGAGGCGTTCCAAGGACCCGATTTCGCCCAAATCATCTTTGAATTCGCCGATCGAGGTCGACCGCCGGCCGCTTCCTGAAATGGATGTTGGCACTAGACGCCCAACCGCGCCTTGGCGCCCGGACGGCCGAATATCACCACCAAGCATCCGACAGCCGATAATCCGACAATCGCCGAACCGGCCGCGACCCACGCGGCAGCGAAATCGGTCAAAGGCAGAAATAATAGCGCGACCGCAAACGGCTTGAATCGGTACATCACACGAAGAACCTCGCAAACTTCGGGTTAACGGCAAGTAAATGGCGACGCCTCCAGAAATGCGCTTGCGCCGCCGGCTCGCGGCGAGCTTCAATCCCGACAAGACAAATCAAAGCAAGCGAACCGGGGAGGAGCAAGCGGCCGATGAAGTTCGCCATTTGGGGCACGACCGCACCGCGGGAGGGGCGGTCGCACCACGAACTCTATCGCGAGCATCTGGACGAAATCGCGCTCGCCGAAGCACTCGGCTTCGATCACTACTGGATCTACGAGCATCATTTGCAGCCTTCGGCGCCGATGCCGGCGCCCAATCTACTGCTCGCGGCGGCGGCGCAGCGCACGAGCCGAATCCGCCTCGGCAACATGGTCAACGTTGTCTCGTTCCGCAATCCGCTGCTACTTGCCGAAGAAGCGGCACTGCTGGATTCATTCACCAACGGGCGCCTCGATCTGGGTCTCGGCCGTGGCAGCAACCTGACCGAATACCGCACGTTCGGCGTCGCGATGGATCGCTCGCGTGCGATTTTCGAGGAATCCGTCGGCGTTATCCGACGCATCCTGGCCGACGAGAATTTCGACCATGCGGGACAATTCTTCCGCCTCGAAAAGCGCGCGCCGCTATCCCCTACCCTCGTCCAGAAACCGCATCCGCCGATCTATGTCACCGCCGCCAGCCAGGAATCGCTACGTTGGGCGGCGGAACGCGATCTGCCGGCGGTGCAGCTCGACTCTCCCATCGACGAATGCCGGCGCGATATCGAGTTCTATCGCTCGATCCAGATCGCGAGCGGGCATGCACCGGTGCCGCGCTTCTGCCTTACACGCGAAGTCTATATCGCCGAAACCGACGAACGGGCGAAGCGCGACGCCTATCCCTATCTGCTCCAATATTGGGGCTTGTGGGGACGCTACACCCAATTCCTCGCGGAAGCCGGCGCGCCCGGCAGTTTCGAGACCTGGTATCGCCGCGCGCCGCGTCTGGCCGCGATGAGCTTCGACGATTTGATCGAAAACGGCCTGGTACTCGCCGGTAGCCCCGAAACCGTCGCACGCAAGATCGCGGAACATCGAAAAGCGCTCGACCTGGCGACGCTGGTCGGGGTGTTCCAGCTCGGCTCGATGCCGCACGAGATGGTGACGAAATCGCTCACTGCTTTCGCCGAGCAGGTGATGCCGCGCGTACGGGCGGCGGAAAAAGCTAATGCCGCTTGAAATATTGCACGTCGCGCTCGTGTTTTTCCGCGGCGGCACGGCTGTCGAACGTGCCGAGATTGCGCCGCTTGCCGGTCTTGGGATTGATCTTGCGCGAGTAGAGTCGGTATTCGCCGGATTTCAGTTTGCGGATCATGACGGTATCCTTGTCGAAGGCGGTCCTTACCGGAAAATGGGCTGCCGCGCAAAATAGTCCCGGAAAAGACGCTCTATGGACGACAATCTCGAACTGCCGCTGGCGCCGGTCGATCCGGCCGGGTTTCAGATTCGCTTCGCACCGCCGCACCAGCTGGTCGATCGCGTCACGCCCGAGCGCGACCTGTTCCTGATTGCGCATCTCGGCATCGCCCGCGTCGATGTTGCGTCGTGGCGCCTCGCCATCGGCGGCCTGGTCGAGCGGCCGCGGGAATTGTCCTTCGAAGAGATCCGCCGCATGCCCAAGCGCACGGTCGAATCGTTCCATCAATGCCCCGGCGATCCGAAAAACCATCGCGACGCCAAGCGTCTCGTCGGCAATGTCGTTTGGGGCGGTGTCGATTTGGCGGAATTGCTCGCAAACGCCGGCATCCGCCCCGACGCAAAATATCTTTGGGCCTATGGGCTCGACAGCGGCGCTTATGAAGGTCTGGGCGCTGGCAATTTCCAGAAGGACATGCCGCTCGCGCGGTTGTCCGAGGGCGGTGTGCTGCTGGCCTACGAGATCAACGGCGCACCGTTACCACCGGAGCGCGGCTACCCGCTGCGCCTTATTATTCCCGGCTATTACGGCACCAACGACGTGAAGTGGTTGTGCCGGCTCCAGCTTGCCGATCGCCGCGCGGGCAGCGTCTTCACGACGACGCTCTACAACGATCCTGACGACGAGGCACCCGGCAAGATCCGCCCGGTTTGGGAAGCGCCGCCCGAATCCGCGATCGTGTCGCCGGTGCCGAAATCGGTTTTGGCCCGCGCGCCGGCCGAGATTTGGGGCTGGGCTTGGGGGGCGCGGGGTATCGCGCGCGTTGAGGTCAGCACGGACGGCGGCGCAACCTGGGCCGCGGCAACGCTGGAGCCGCGCGCGCAATGGTCCTGGCAGCGATTCACCTTCGATTGGATGCCGCCAGGATCAGGCGAGTTCCTGCTTCAGGCGCGCGCCGTCGACAGTGGCGGCACCGTTCAAAAGCCGAGCCAAGCGCGAAACGCAGTCCACTGCGTCGCGATCACAGTGCGGGAATAGGCCTTCGCCCTTGACCGGTATTGCGGTTGATGCATCCTTTGCCCAATTGTTCGACAGGCGAACTATTTTCCTAGGGATTGCGCAATGCTCGACGAAGCCAAAAATAAATTGATCTCCCAAGTCGGCCCCGGCACGCCGATGGGCGAACTGATGCGGCGCTACTGGCACCCGATCGCCGGTGCCAGCGAGTTCGACGATGCGCACCGCGTCCGGCCGATCCGCCTCATGGGCGAAGACCTGGTGCTGTACCAGGACTTGAACGGCACCTACGGCCTCATCGATCGGCATTGCTGTCACCGCCGCGCCGACCTGTCCTACGGCTTTGTCGAGCAATGCGGCCTGCGCTGCAATTATCACGGCTGGCTTTACGACGAAAAAGGCGCCTGCATCGCGCAACCCTACGAGGATATCGCGTTCCCGGACGCCAACACCAAGACGCGGATCCACATCAAAGCCTACAAGGTGCAAGAGCATGCCGGCATGATCTGGGCCTATCTCGGGCCGGAGCCGGCGCCGCTGGTGCCGAACTGGGAGCCGT
>JASHUX010000366.1 GCA_030039775.1 Alphaproteobacteria bacterium
GTTGATCGGCCGTGAATTCGCCGCCAGTCCCGAGCAGGTTCAGCTCACGCTCAGCGTGTTCATGTTTGGCTACGCCTTCGGCCAGATCCTGGCAGGCCCGCTGTCCGACCGGTTCGGGCGGCGGCCGATCCTGTTGGTCGGCCTATCGGTCTACACGCTTTGCGGCTTCGGCTGCGCCTTTACAGGCAGCATCGGCGCGTTGATCGCGTTGCGCTTCATCCAGGCGCTCGCGGCGGCGACGGGCCCGAGCATGAGCCGGGCCGTCATTCGCGATTATCACGGCGGACCGCGTGCCTCGCATATGCTGTCATCGGTGCAGCTGGCCATGGGCTTCGCTCTGGTGGCGGCGCCGCTCATGGGCAGCCTGATTCTGTCGATCTCGAATTGGCGCGGTATTTTCCTCGCGCTGGGCGCGTTCGGCGCAGTGTTGACGCTGACTGTGTGGTGGGGATTGGGTGAATCGCTGACCCTGCCCGATCCGCAAGCGGCGCACCCTGCGCGTCTCGTCGCGAATATCGTGACTTTTTTCGGCAACCGCATTTGCGTGGGCTACGCGCTCATCAACGGCTTCATCCAGGGCGGACTGCTGGCCTTCATTTCCGGCATTCCGTTTGTAATGACCGACGTCTTTCACGTTCGGCCGACCGATTTCGGGTATTATTTTTGCATCGCCGCGATGGGCCTGATTTTCGGCGCGTCGGTCAACCGCCGTCTGGTCCGCCGCCGCGCGCCGGAGTGGATTCTGCGGCGCGGCCTGTTCGTACAAGCAGGCGCCGGATGTACTCTCTTGGCGTTCGCAGTCTTTCGCGAATCGAGCCCTCTAATCTTCATGCTGCCGGTAATGGCTTATAGTTTCAGCCAAGGACTGGTCATGCCCAATGCCATCGCCGGCGCGATGGAGCCGCTGCCGTACATGGCCGGGCTTGCCGCAGCGCTGCTTGGCGCGGTGCAGATGGGATCGGGCGGCATCACCGGCTATATCGTCAACGCCCTGTACAACGGTACAGCGCTGCCTCTCGCCGGCATGCTGGCGCTGCTCGCTTGCTGCGGGCTAACCGCTTATCACTTGGTGATTTTTCGTGGACCTAGCTCCGCGGCCGTAACGTCGGGAAGGCGATGACATCGCGGATGGAAGCGCTGTCCGTCAGCAGCATCACGAGCCGATCGATGCCGATGCCGAGACCGCCCGCCGGCGGCATGCCGTATTCGAGCGCCGTGACGAAATCCTTGTCGAGCCGTTGCGCCTCCTCGTCGCCCAAATCGCGTTCGTGCATTTGCGCGTCGAAGCGCGCGAGTTGGTCGACGGGATCGTTCAGCTCCGAATAAGCATTCGCGTATTCGCCGCCATGGATGAAGGTCTCGAACCGTTCGGTGAGCCGCGGATCGGTGCGATGCGCCTTGGTCAACGGCGAGACCTCGCGCGGGAAATCCATGACGTGGGTCGGCTGGATCAACGTCGCTTCGATCTCCGCCTCGAATACACCGTAGAGCGCGTGGCCCCACGTCGCTGATTTTGGCAGTTCGGCACCGAGTTTACGCGCCGCGGCACACGCCTCGGCATCGTTCGCGATGACGAGAAAATCGATCCCGGTCTTTTCCTTTACCAGATCGGCCATCGTCGCGCGCTTCCAGGGCGGCGTCAGGTCGATCACTTGGCCTTGATAGGTCACGTGCGTGGTGCCGCAGACCTCGCGCGCTGTCTCCGCGATGAGATGCTCGGTCATCTCCATCATGGCGAAATAATCGACATAAGCCTGGTAGAGTTCGAGCAGCGTGAATTCCGGATTGTGCCGCGGCGAGATGCCCTCGTTGCGGAAATTGCGGTTGATCTCGAACACTTTGTCGCTGATGCCGCCCACGAGCAATCGTTTCAGGTAAAGCTCGGGCGAAATGCGTAGATAAAGGTCGATATCGAGCGTGTTGTGGTGGGTAACGAACGGCTTCGCCGCAGCGCCGCCAGGGATGGCCTGCAGCATCGGCGTCTCGACCTCGAGAAAGCCGCGCACCGTCAAAAGACGGCGGATTGACGCGATGATCCGGCTGCGGTCGCGCAGCGTTTTCGTGCTTTCCGCGCTCATGATCAGATCGAGATAGCGCTGGCGGTAGCGCGTCTCGACATCGGCGAGGCCGTGATATTTTTCCGGCAACGGCAACAACGATTTCGTCAGCAGCGTGAGCCGCGTGGCATTGACCGTCAGCTCGCCGCGGGGCGTGCGCCGGATCTTGCCGTCGACGCCGACAATGTCGCCAAGGTCGAGCAGCTTCAGGAGCTGGAATTGCTCGGGCGGCAGAAAGTCCTTGTGATTGAAGACCTGGATCTTGCCGGTCGCATCATGGAGGTCGAGAAACATGCCGTTGTTGCGCACAGCGCGAACACGCCCGGCAACCGCGACCACGTCGTTGGTGTTCGTGCCGGCGGACAGATCCTTATATGTCGCGTCGAGCGCCGCGGCCGTGGCGGTAACGGGAAAGACATAAGGGTACGGCTCAACACCGAGTTTCCGCAGCGCCGCGAGTTTCTCCAGGCGCGCAGTCCGGAATTGATTTTCTTCGTCTTCGTCAGACATGCCGACTCATTTCACCGTGTACGAGGTCAATTCCATGGAATAGGGCGAGTTCGCGCCGGCGTCGATCTTGGCCATTTGCCGCACCGCCGGCGCATACCAGGCGACGGTGGCGACGCCGCCGACCGTTTCGCGGACCCGCAGCGCGTCGAACGTACCGGCGGGAACCGTGATTTTCTCCATTGCCTCGATCTTGCCGCTCACCTCGACGATGCCGACGCGGCCGCTTAGGTCGAATTTTGACGCGCATGACCAGGTCTGGCCGACGGTCCACGGAGCCGGCGGCATGACGCAGACCGGCGGATCGTAATGCAGAAATACGGTGTTGCCGGCCAAATCCTGCGGCTGCAGCACCACGTTCCAGTCCTTGGTGAATCGGATCTCTTGTCCGCCCAGCGACGGCGATTCGATCTGGGCGACGATGGTACCGTCGCCTCTCACGTCGGTTACGGTCAGCGATTGTTTGCCGATGCCGCTTTGGTAAACCCAATGGTCACCCGGCACGATGACCGGCGCATTAACGCCCTGCGCCAAGGCGGGGACGGAGAGAACCAGCGCGCCCACGCCCGCGAGAAGGAGATGTCTCATGACTGCCACCGGGTTCTTGGCTTTGGCGACGAGCCAAGGGAATAATGGTATTTCGTCCGCCGCGCCAGTCGGCAATGGCGGCGAGGAAGGACCATGTCCGACACACGCGATTTTGCACGGGGCTTGTGCCGCGGCGCCACCCGACTCCTGGCGCAACAGGGCTTCGTCGCCATGATGGAGGTGCCGCTGGCGAACGGCCGGCGCGCGGATATTCTCGGTCTGGGCCGCGACGGCGAGATTCGCATCGTCGAGGTCAAATCCTCGCTCGCCGATTTTCGCGCCGACCATAAATGGCCCGACTATCGCGACTTTTGCGACCGCCTCTATTTTGCCGTCGCCGCCGAATTCGACGATGCGGTCATTCCGTCCGACTGCGGCTTGATCCGGGCCGATGCCTGGGGCGGCGCGTTGGTTCGCGAGGCCCCGCTGTTGCCGCTTGCCGCGCCGCGGCGGCGCGCGGTCATGCTTCGCTTTGCGCTCATGGCAGGCCAACGTTTCAATCAACTCCTCGATCCGGAATTCGCGTCCGACGCCGCCTTATGACCGAACAAAGTGACTAGGGCTTTTGCGCTATCAACAGGATTTCCGAACCGGCGGCGTCGGGCGGCACCGGTAACACCTTGTCCGCAACAGAGCCGGCGAGATAGCTCCACAACAAACCGACGTGCCAGCGATAACGCCACCGGAAATACTTGCCGCCGCCGATCTTTGGGGCAAATCGTCCCATCCAGTAGTAGATACTGGAATTTCTGGCGGGCGGTATCAGCCAAACGTCGCGGCAAATTAACCCGAGGCGGTCACATAGCGCGCGCAGCGCGCGCTCGTTCCACCAACTGAGGTGGTGCGGCGGCGCATTCAACAAAAAATTCGGAATCGTCGTCACCGGCGCGGGCCATAGCGGCACGCTGACGACGAGCTGACCACCCGACTTCAAGGCCTTCAACAAATCGCGAACAAAACCGAGCGGGTCGGCGACATGCTCCGTGACCTGAAAGGCGCAGACGGCGTCGTAATAGTCGGGCCGTTGCGCCGCATGGTCGGCGATGGTCTCGGCCAGAACTCGCGGCCGTTTGCCGCCGAAATTCATATCGAGGCCCCAATAATCGACGTTCGGCATCGAGCGCTGCAATCCACCCTCGCCGCAACCAACATCTAGCACCTTCATGCCCGGCAACAACCGTTCGGCGACGTAAACGAAGTCGGGCCGAAACACGCCCTCCCCCGACAGGCGCTCATGCATGCCGAAGGCGGCGTAGACATCCTCATAGAATTTCCGATCGCCGGCGATTGGCGGATCGAAAAACATTAAGCCGGCAGGCGACTCCCACAAACCCAGGCGCGGCAGATGGCCGATCAGGCGGTCGACGTCAGCATGAAACCCGATGCGCCACAGCCACCGCAATGTCCTGGTTGGTAACCACTGCACCCAGCGCGCGGACTGGCCCGTGATGGGGCATAGGGGAGCGACGGATTCCGTCACGCCTCAGCTCCGCGGCGCGTGTTTGCCGAGAATTCGTTGCAGCGTGCGGCGGTGCATCTTGAGGCGCCGCGCCGTCTCGGAGACATTGCGGTCGCAT
>JASHUX010000367.1 GCA_030039775.1 Alphaproteobacteria bacterium
TTTATCGCTCGTCGAGAACGTGCCGGACTTTTGCGGCCAGCCCGGCGTAGGTGAAGGGCTTGACCAAGAGCTCGACGCCGGGATCTAGCCGGCCGTGGTGGACGATCGCGTTTCGCGCATAGCCGCTGGTGTACAACACTTTGAGGGTCGGCCGGCGGCGGCGTGCCTCGTCCGCGAGCTGGCGGCCGTTCATGCCGTCGGGCAGGCCGATATCCGTGAACAGCATGACGATGTCGCGGTTCGCATCCAGGAGCCGCAACGCCGAACGGCCCTCCGGCGCCTCGATGATGCGATAGCCGAGCTCGCGCAGCATTTCGACCGTGAAGCTGCGCACGTCGGAATCGTCCTCCGCCACCAAGATGGTTTCGCCGCGCCCGGGGAACGGCCACGGCTGCCGGCTGGAACTCTTCCGTAGCGCCGGCGTGTTGGCGCGGGAGATAGAACTTGATCGTCGTTCCCGCCCCGACCTCGCTGTAGATCTTCACTTGGCCGCCCGACTGCCGGATAAAGCCGTAGACTTGCGACAGGCCGAGGCCGGTGCCTTGGCCGATGCCCTTGGTGGTGAAGAACGGATCGAATGCCTTCGACATGACGGCCGGCGTCATGCCGGTGCCGGTGTCGCTGACGAAGAGCCCGACATATTGTCCCGGGCTGACCTCGGCCGCCGCCGCGTACGCCTCGTCGAGATAAACATTCCCGGTTTCGATGGTGAGCCGGCCGCCGTCCGGCATTGCGTCCCGCGCGTTGATGGCGAGATTAAGGATCGCGTTTTCGAGCTGATTGACGTCGACCAGCGCCTGCCACAAGCCCGCCCCGAGTACGGTTTCGACCGCGACGGTTTCGCCCAGCGTACGGCGAAGCATGCCGACATGCCGCCGATCAGATCGTTGACCGACAGCGATTTGGGCTCGAGCGCCTGGCGCCGGGCGAAAGCCAGCAATCGCTGGGTCAACACGGCCGCCCGCATCGCGCCATTGAGCGCCGCCGTCGCCGGCCGACGCAAATGTACGCCGCCTTCCGGCAAGCGCCGCAGCAGCGTCTCGATATTTCCCGATATCACCGTCAGCAGATTGTTGAAATCGTGCGCGATACCGCCGGTGAGCTGACCGACCGCCTCCATCTTTTGCGCTTGACGCATTTGCTCTTCGCTGTTGCGCCGTTCGGTTAGGTCGCGGGTGATTTTCGCGAAGCCGACCAACTCGCCCCGCTCGTGAATGGCGGTGATGACGATGCTGGCCCAGAAGATCGTACCGTCCTTGCGGACGCGCCAGCCTTCGGTCTCGCTCTTGCCCGTCTCGGCCGCTCTGGCGAACATGGTCGCGGGTATGCCGGCTTCCCGATCGTCCGGCGTATAGAAGCGCGAGAAATGCTCGCCGATGATTTCCTCGGCGGTATAGCCCTTGATGCGCTCGGCGCCAGGATTCCAGCTGACGATGACGCCGTTTGGGTCGAGCATGAAAATCGCATAATCCGTCGCCGCCTCGACGAGCAGGCGAAATCGGTGTTCGCTTTCGCGCAGCTGCGCGGAACGCGTTTGCAGCAGCTTGCCGCGGTCTTCCGAACGTTGTTCGAGCCGCTCATTCAAGGTCTGAAGCTGCCGCTCCGCCTTGGCCAGCGCTTCGATCTGGATCCGGTTGGCCTGATGCAACCGGGCGTTTTCGATCGCGACGGCAGCCTGTCCGGCGATCACCTTGATGATGCTTTCGCTGCGGTCCGAAAAGACGCCGCGCTCGGCATGTCCGAAAAATAAACCGCCGAAGACCTCGCCGGTACGCGACACGACCGGCACCGCCAGATAGCTGCGCACCGGCAGATGGCCTTTCGGCGTGCCGTGGTATGGCGGGTTCTTGCCGTAACGCGGGTCCTCCAGAATGTCGTCCGACCGGATCGAACCCTCGCCGCGAAAGGTCGGACCGAAGATCGCCGTGTTGCGCGGCTGCGGAAACCGCGAAAACGCCTCGCGCGGCGCGCCGGACAAGGTGTAGAGCGTAAAGGTCCCGTCCTTCTCGTCGATCGTGTTGTAGATGAACGCGCCGAACTGCGCGCCCGACAGCTCGACGCCGGCGTCGGTGACCGTCTGCACGAGACGCTTCAGATCGAACGCCGCCGCCAGCGCGGCGCCGGTGCGGTTGAGAATTTCGAGCGTGCGTGCTTCGCCGACCGGCGTCTGTGCTGCGGCTTCGCTGAGCCCGAGGCCGTTCATCAAGCGCTCCGCACGGAAGCTGGCGCGGATTCTTCGTTCATTCGCCCGAACCTCCCCAACAATATTGTCAATTATTCGGCAGCCAGGCGGCCGATTTCGCGCCGGCGAGATTGACAACCGTTGTCGCCACGATAGTTATTGAAAATCCGCCGCGCCTGCCCTTTAGTAGCGCATCCATACCGGGGGAATGACGGCAGGACCAACGACAAAGGGTCGGCGGAATGAGGCGAGTATTCCCGGCGATGGCGCAGCCAGGTAGCGAAGGGTCATTCTCGGGCGGCGCGGAGCCGCGCGGCTCCGAGCATATCCTTCTCGTCGAGGACGACGAGAATGTGCGCGACGTCGTCGCCGACATGCTGGGCGAACTCGGTTATCACGTGATAACGACCAGCGACGGCAAGGAAGCACTCGAGCGGCTCATCGGCGACGGTCCGATCGATCTCCTCTTCACCGATCATATTCTGCCGAACGGACTCAACGGCCGGGAGCTGGGCAAACAGGCATTGGCGCTGCGTCCCGGCATCCGCATCTTGCTGTGCTCCGGTTACGGCAGCCGCGCCCGCAACGAGCAGTTCCCGATCCTCGCGAAACCGTACCGCCGGCTCGAACTCGCGACGGCGATCCGCGCCGTGCTCGACGGCACCCTGACCGCCTAAGCGGTCCACTCTGTCATTATTTCGGTGCCGGCTCTTGTACGAACCTCGTTGCCGCGAATCTGCTTGACTTATTGTTCTCTATATGTTCTTATCGGGATCTGATTTTCCGAAGAAAAATAGAAATTCCGGGTTAAGCAACGAGTGGGGAAGGAGGCCACGAGATATAGAAATTCCGGAACGAAGCCAATTTATCGCGCGGCCCTCGCGGCAATGGCTCGACGTCTTGTAAATATCCAGCAGATAACAGGTGGAACAGGTGGCGGGCTAACGCCGCACCACGGATCGGGATCAGGTGGAAACAGGCGGTGCCGACCGAGGATGGCGGCCGGGTCTTTTGTCGGAGAGCGCCCGCCGGTGTCGCGAGGGAGGACTCGATGGATATGACCGCGCTCACGTTGACGGAGGCCGTGCGCGCGCTGCGCCAGGGCGAGATAACGGCGGTGGCTTACGCCACGGCGTTGCTCGAGCGGTCTGCAGCGCAGCGCGATCTCAACGCCTTCATCGCGCAAGACCGTGACGCCGTCCTGTCGGCGGCGCGCGCCGCCGATACGAAACGCGCGAACGGCGACGTGCTGGGCGCGCTCCATGGCGTACCGCTCGCCATCAAGGACAATCTCGATTGCATCGGCTACGCCACGACCGGCGGCACGCCGGCCTTGCGCGACAATCGCCCGAACCAAAACGCCGCCGTCGTGGAAAAGCTGCTCGCCGCCGGCGCCATCGTGCTTGGCAAGACCAACATGCACGAAATGGCGTTCGGCATCACCAACAACAACGCCGCGGTCGGGCCGGCGCGGAATCCCTACGATCCGGCGCGCGTCCCCGCGGATCGAGCGGCGGCACCGGCGTCGCGGTGGCGGCGCGGCTGGCACCCGCCGGCATCGGCACCGACACCGGTGGCTCGGTCCGCATCCCGGCGGCGTTCTGCGGCATCGCCGGGTTCCGGCCGAGCCTGAGCCGCTGGCGGACCGACGGCATCCTGCCGATCTCGCGCACGCGCGACACCGCCGGACCGATGGCGCGCACCGTCGCCGATTGCGCCTTGCTTGACACGGTCGTCACCGGCGCGGCGGCGCCCGCGCCGCGCGCGATCCGCGACATTCGCCTCGGCGTGCCGCGACAGCATTTCTGTGAGCCGCTCGACGACGAGTTGGCGCGGTTGTTCGATGCGTTCCTCGACCGGTTGCGTGCCGCGGGGGCGACACCGATCGAGGTCGATCTCCGCGCGGCCAAGCCGCTCAACGACAGCGCGGGGATGGCCATCACTGGGTTCGAGCTGCGCCACGAGATACCGGCCTATCTGCGCACGCACGGTTTGAGTTTCGGGCTCGATGCGCTGGTGGCGCAAATCGCCAGCCCCGACGTGAAGCGCATGTTCGCGATCCGCGCCGATATCACTGAGGCGGCTTATCGCGCGGCGATCGAGACCGACCGGCCCGCGTTGCAGAAACTCTATGCCGATTGCTTCCGGCACCGCGGGCTGACGGCGCTGATCTTTCCGACCACGCCCCTGCCCGCGCCAAAAATCGGCGAGGACGACGCGACGTTACTCAACGGCGCGCCGGTGTCGACCTTCCCGACCGTCGCCCACAACACCGGGCCGGGCAGCATCGCCGGCTTGCCGGGCGTCGCCGTTCCGCTCGGCCTAACGCAAGCGGGCCTGCCGGTCGGGGTCGAGCTCGACGGCCCGATCGGCGGCGACGCCGATCTGCTCGCGGCGGCGATGACGCTCGAGGCGATCGCGGGGCCGCTGCCGGCGCCGCAATTGTGACGGGCTACTCGGTGTCGAGCACTTTCTTGATCTTCTCGGGATCGACCTTGATTTTGATGCCGGCGCGCTCGGTTTCGACCGTCATGGCGATGCGCGAATCGCGCTCGCCCCAGCCGCGCCCCATCGCCTCGGTCATTTCCTCGAGGGTCAGATTGCAGAGGCGCATCGGCACGCCGAGCTCGCGCCCGAGCGCGGTCGCCAGGCTCACATCCTTATGCGCCAGCTTGAGCATGAAATTCGGCGGATCGTAAACGCCCGCGAGGAAATTCGGCGCCATCGCATCGAAGGTGCGGCGGCGGCCGACGGCACCTTGACGGATCGCGCGCCACAATTCGAGCGGCTCGAGGCCCGCCTTGACGCCCATGGTCACGACTTCGGCCAAGGCGGTGTTGATGGCGTAGCCGGCGCAGTTATGGACCAGCTTCGCTATCGTGCCCGAGCCGATCGGCCCGATATATTTCGCCTGGTCGGCGATCGCGGTCAGCATCTGCCGGTATTTCTTGAAGGTCGCTTCGTCGCCGCCGATCCAGACCGCCATCTTGCCGCTGGCGGCGCCCGCGGGTCCGCCGCTGACCGGCGCGTCGAGCATGTGCGCGCCGCGCTCGGCAAACGCGGCATGGACGCGCTTCACCATCGACAGCGAATTGGTGGTGAGATCGAAGTGGACGGAGTCCGCGCGGATGCCGGACAAGATGCCGTTCCGGCCGAAGGCGACACTCTCCATTTCCGGCGGACCCGGGAGCGAGGTGAACAGTACCGCCGCGCCGCGCGCCGCCGCGGCGGGATCGTCCGCCCACGTGGCGCCTTTCGCGACGAACGGATCGGCCGCGGCGCGGCGCATGTCGTGCACGACGAGCGGATGACCCGCCTTTTGGAAATTGGCGGCGATGCGGCCGCCCATGGTACCGAGGCCGATAAAGCCAATCGTAATTTTGTCAGCCATGATTCAAATCACCGGTTTCGCCATTTGCAGATTCTGCGGCCAGACGGTGCGCAGCACGCTCGACTGCCACTCGACCAGAATGCCCATGTTGTGGATATTGAGGCCGTTCGGCCCGTATTTCACCTTGGTGGCCGGCACCGGCAGATTGGTGAACTCGGTGTCGGCCAAAACATCGCGGATCTTCGTGCCGTCGCGGCTCGCCGCTTTTTCGAGCGCCTGGCCGATGATGAGGCCGCAGGTGAAACCGACGCCAAGCTGTTCGTTGCCGGGATGCGCCTTCGGATTGGCCTTCATATACGTGTCGACCAATTCCTTGTTGCCGGGAAGGTTCAGATCGGAATTCCACGTCTCGACGCCGAACAAATAGTCGGTCTGGTTGCCGAGCGCGTTGATGACCGCCTCGCCGTAGAACGTTCCGCCGTTCACGATCGGCGTCTTCAGGCCGAGGCCCCGCATCGCGCGAATGATCAGGATCAGGTCGTTGGTAAAGGCGCCGAGGAAAAGAACGTCCGGCTTGTTCGCCATGATCGGCGCGATCGCGACCGCCGGGTCCGACAAGCCCATCTGGTAGGGCGTCGAGAACAGCACCGGCAAGCCGATCTTCTTCGCTTCGAGCGGGAGCTGCTTCTGAACGCCGAGGCCGACCGCGTCGTTGCTCATGAAGATGGCGCAATTCCGTGGCGGCTTGCCGGTCGTCGCTTTGTACATATCGACGATGCCATCCATCGCCATGTTCCACACGGCACTGCCTTGCGGCATGTATTTGAAGGTGTATTTCATGCCGCGCAACACGATGGGGTCGGCATAGGAATTGGTGACCAGCGGCACCTGCGCCTTTTCGCACTCGATCTGGGCGGCGAGCGTCATGGCGCTGGCCGTCGCGCCGGCGATGACGACGGCCTTGTCTTGGTCGATCATGCGTCGTGTGACGCTGGCCGATTGCGCGGGGTTTTCCGAGGTCGTGTCGGCGACGACCAGGCGCAGTTTCGCGCCGCCCATCGACTTGATGCCGCCCGCCGCATTGATCTGGTCCACCGCGATACGGAGCGCCGCGACAAAGCGGATGCCGCCCTCGGCGAGGCCGCCGGTCAGCGAATTCGGCGCGCCGATGATGATCTCCGGCTCCTCCGCATGTACGATCGCCGGTACGCCGAAAACGGCGGCGCTCGCCGCCATGCCGGCAAGAGTTTGCCTTCTCGTAAGAGCCATGATCTTAGCCTCCCTTTTTGGTCCCGCCCGGGACATTCAAATGCCGAGATAGGCGCGGCGAACGAACTCCGAATCGGCAAGACTGTCGCGCGTCCCCGCCAGCGCCACTCGACCGTTGGCCAGGATGATTCCACCAGTCGCCAAGTCGAGACAAGTGGCGTTCTGCTCAACCAGCAGAAGCGTCGTGCCCAACGATCGGATCGTGGCCAGCCGCTCGAAGACGAGCTCCGCCAACACGGGCGACAAGCCCAGCGACGGCTCGTCCAACATCAAGAGCTTCGGA
>JASHUX010000049.1 GCA_030039775.1 Alphaproteobacteria bacterium
GCGCGTGGCTCGACCGCGTCGCCGCGCAGCCTCACCACATTCCGATCGCGCAAGGCTAGGTTTTCTGGTCAATGGCGGCGAATCGCGCTTACTTTAGCGCGATGCGTTTGCTGTACCATCTTTGGCTGTCGCCGACCTGCCGCAAGATTCGGATCGCGCTCGCGGAAAAGGGCCTCGACTTCACCATGAAGGTGGAGCGCATTTGGGAGCGTCGCCCGGAGTTTCTGGCGCTCAATCCCGCCGGCGAGGTGCCGGTGCTGATCGAACCGGAAGGCTCGGTGCTGGCCGATTCGGGCGCGATTGCCGAGTTTCTCGACGAGGTCTACCGCGACAAACTGCTTTTGGGTCTCAATCCGCTGGACCGCGCCGAGGTGCGCCGGTTGGTCGCGTGGTTCGACGTCAAGATGAACGCCGAAGTCACCGACAACCTCGTCGGCGAAAAAATGATGAAGCGGTTTCTCGGATTTGGCGAACCGAACTCAGCGCGCATCCGCGCCGGCAAGATCAATATCGGGCACCACCTTGATTACATCAGCTGGCTTGTCGAACGCCGCCGCTGGCTTGCAGGCGAGCATTTTTCTTTGGCCGACGTGTGTGCCGCGGCCCATCTGTCGGCGCTCGATTATCTCGGCGATGTTCCGTGGGACGAGCACGAGCCCGCGAAGGAATGGTACGCTCGAGTCAAGTCGCGACCGTCGTTCCGTGGCATTCTGACCGACCATATTCCCGGCGCGCCGCCGCCAAAACATTATGCCGACCTGGATTTCTGAGACGGGAAGGCATGTGATGATCGGGTCCGCGATGAGCGGTGCCCGACGATGAGTCGCTGATCCGCATTTGCCCCACGGCGCGACACGGCGTATGGCATCAAGCGATGCGCGGTCTTGCCCTCGCGGCTTTTTGCATCGGCTTTTTCGCCATATCGGCAAGCAGCGCACTCGCCGGTACGGATTACCGATGCCTCGCCGCTTGCCAGCAGGCCGGCTTTAAACATGCCGATTGCAAGCTTCGCTGCGAAGTAAAGCCGCCGGCCCAATCGACCAATTCCGCATTTCCCCGGCCGACACGGCACCGATTACCGCTGTGTCGATCGCGGCACGGGCACCGGGCGGCCGCGGGCCTATTGCTTGAAAAATTGCTCCTACTAGATCAGTTTTTGCCTATCCCCGAATCGTTGTGCTTGGCGTCTTGAGGCGCCTGGTCTATAGTAGCGGATCGCATTTTTCATTGATTTGTCCGGGGATTAGACGTGTCTCTTCACACGTTAAGTGCGAATTTTCAATCCCTAGAGGAATACCCCTTTACCAGGCTCAACAACTTGTTGGCGCCGGTGACGCCGCGCGCCAATGAAGCGCCGATTCTCATGTCCGTCGGGGAGCCGCAGCACGAGCCGCCGGTCTTCATGGCCGACGTCATCGCCAGGAATAGCCACCTGTGGAACCGCTATCCGGCAATGGCCGGCACCCCGGCGCTCCGCAGTACCGTAGCTAAGTGGTTGACCTACCGCTACAAATTGCCAACCGGCATGATCGACCCCGAGCGCAACGTGATCGCGCTTTCAGGCACGAAAGAGGGGCTTTACATGGTCGCCTCTTTGGTCGTTCCCGACACAAAGGCGGGGAAGCGGCCGGTGGCCCTGATGCCGAACCCTTATTATCTCGTCTATAGCGGCGGCGCCCATATGGCCGGCGCCGAGACCATGCCGTTGGACGCAACGGCCGAGACCGGATTCCTGCCAGACCTCGATAGCATTCCAGATGACGTTCTCGCGCGCACGGCGCTGTTCTATCTCTGCACGCCGGCCAATCCGCAGGGTGCCTGCGCCGACCTCGCCTACTATCGGAAACTGATCGGCCTTGCCCGCCGCTACGATTTCGTGCTCGCGGTCGATGAATGCTATTCGGAGATTTACGACCGCGTTGCGCCAGTCGGCGGGCTCGAAGCCTGCGCCGCGATGGGCGGCGATCTGTCGAATGTCCTTGTGTTTCATTCGCTGTCGAAACGCTCCAACGCCGCCGGTTTGCGCATCGGCTTCGTCGCCGGCGACCCGGATCTCCTCGCCAAATTCGGTCGGCTGCGCTCGTATGGCGGTGCGCAGGTGCCGTTGCCTCTACAAGAGGCCGCCGTTGCTCTGTGGCAAGACGAGGCGCATGTCGAGGCGAACCGGGCGCTCTATCGGCGGAAGTTCGATATCTGCGAAGAAATCCTGAAAGGCCGTTTCGGGTTCTACCGGCCGGCCGGCGGATTTTTTCTCTGGCTTGATGTCGGCGACGGCGAAGCGGCGTCGCTGAAGCTGTGGCGCGACACAGGCCTGCGCTCGCTGCCGGGACCTTATATCGGCCGAGCCAACGCGCAGGGCGTCAATCCGGGTCAACGCTACATTCGTCTTGCGATCGTGCACGACGACGACACCGTCGCGGCCGGCATGCGCCGTCTGCTGAACGTGCTCTAGAGCCGCGCGATGGTCAGTATCGCCGACGGCATGAGAGGACACGGCGCGGTTTCCCCCAAGTCCGGACTCCGGCGCTCGGCGCTCGCGTTCATCGGATTCATTATGCTGGTCGGCACGTTCCTGTTGGCGGCGCTGCTTGCGTCCTACGATCACAACGATCCGTCCTGGAATCACGCCATCGATACGGCACCGGCGAATCTGCTCGGCCCGATCGGTGCCGACATCGCCGACATGCTGGTGCAGTGCTTCGGCGCGGCAGCGTTGCTGTTGCCGATCATGTTGCTCGATTGGTCCGTGCGGTTGCTTGCGGGCCGGTGGCTCCGGCGTTTTTGGCTGCGCATCATGCTGACCTTGCCGATCATCATCACGGCAGCGCTGGCGCTGGCCATCGTGCCGCCGCCGCTGCGCTGGCCGCAACATGTCGGGTTCGGTGGCGTCGTCGGCAGCATCGCGCGGCACTATCTTGATCCCTTCGGTGCTGCCGCCCCGGTTTCCGCGATGGCGGCGGCCGGGCTGGCGGGGCTGATTCTGATGTATGTCTCGGGGTTCGTCTTGGAGCATGTCGACGGTGAAGCTGTAGACGACGAAGATGACGAAGAGCCGGCGCGCACCGCGCCACGGCCGACGGTCAAAGAGCGTAAACCTCGCCGCGCCTTGTTCGCCGGCGTGATTGCGCGGCTGCGGCGTCCCTCGGCTGCGCCCGCGCACGCCAAAGGCGAACGCCAGGAACCGGTGTTCGAGGAGGATCGGATGATCCCGCTTGATCATGGCGTGCGGCTCCACGATCGCCCACAGCGCAAGCCCGCGGATGTCGCCGTACCGCGCGGTGCGATCAAGCGTTCCGACACCTCACGCCAAACCTCGCTCGATCTCGGCATTGCGGAATTCGAGCTGCCGTCGCTCGATTTGTTGAACGAGCCGCCGCCGCAACGAGCCGCCGCCGTCAATGAAGAAGCGCTGCAGCAGAACGCGCGGCTCCTGGAGAGCGTGCTCGAGGATTTCGGCATTCGCGGCGAGATCCACAAAGTCCGGCCTGGCCCGGTGGTGACGCTGTACGAGCTTGAGCCGGCGCCCGGCATCAAGGCGTCGCGCATCATCGGCCTGGCGGACGACATCGCGCGGTCGATGAGCGCGATTTCGGCGCGCGTCGCGGTGATCCCGGGACGCAACGTTATCGGCATCGAGCTCCCGAACGTGAAGGCCGAAACCGTTTATCTGCGCGAGCTGCTGGCGTCGGAAGCCTATGAGCGCGCCAACGCGCGGCTTCCTCTTATACTCGGCAAGGATATCGGCGGCGCGCCGGTGACGGCTGACCTCGCCCATATGCCGCATCTACTCATCGCGGGCACGACCGGCTCCGGCAAGTCGGTCGGCATCAACACGATGATCCTTTCGCTGCTCTATCGGCTGGCGCCCGACAAGTGCCGGTTCATCATGATCGACCCGAAGATGCTGGAGCTGTCGATGTATGACGGCATTCCGCACTTGCTCTGCCCGGTCGTCACCGATCCGAAGAAAGCGGTGGTGGCGCTCAAGTGGACCGTCCGCGAGATGGAAGGGCGCTACCGCGCCATGACCAAGCTCGGCGTGCGCAATATCGACGGCTACAACCAGCGCCTCAAGGAAGCGCGCGCCAAGGGCAAAACGCTGACCCATCGCGTGCAGACCGGCTTCGATCCCGAGACTGGCGCGCCGCAATACGAGGAAGAACCGCTTAATATGGATCCGCTGCCGCTGATCGTGGTGGTGGTGGACGAGATGGCCGATCTCATGCTGGTCGCCGGCAAGGATATCGAGGCGGCGGTCCAGCGCCTGGCGCAGATGGCGCGGGCTGCCGGCATCCACATCCTGATGGCGACGCAACGACCCTCGGTCGACGTGATCACCGGCACCATCAAGGCCAACCTGCCGACCCGGATCAGCTTCCAGGTTACGTCGAAGATCGACAGCCGCACCATTCTTGGCGAGGCGGGCGCCGAGCAGCTCTTGGGCCGCGGCGACATGCTCTACATGGCGGGCGGCGGCCGTATCACGCGCGTCCACGGGCCGTTCGTCTCCGACCGCGAGGTCGAGGCGATCGTGAAATTCCTCAAGGAGAACGGGCCGCCGCCGTCTTACATCGACGACATCACCGAGGACGAGGACTCCGAAGAGTTCGGCGCGGCCTCGGGAGCCGACGACGGCGACGGCGGTAATCTTTACGACCGCGCGGTCGCGCTGGTCTGCCGCGAGCGCAAGGCCACGACGAGCTATCTCCAGCGCCGTTTCGGCATCGGCTACAACAAGGCCGCCAATCTGATCGAACAGATGGAAAAGGCGGGCGTGATTTCCGCGCCCAACCATGTCGGTAAGCGCGAAGTCCTGGCACAGGACGTAGCCGATTGAGTCTTAAGTCTTGAGTTTTCAGTCGTCAGTTTTCAGTGGACTCAAATCTTGGACCTGATAACTGACCGCTGATGACTGACAACTCCGCTTGGCAAGCCGATCGTTTCGGGTCCGCGGAGCGCGGCGAGAATCCGATGTTTGTCGCGCAAATGACGACGGGGCTGGTCTTCTTGCACGACGCGCAATTCCTGCCCGGATGGTGCGTGCTCTTTGCCCGGCCCGAGGTCGGCAAGCTCGAGGATCTGCCGCCCGAGCGCGCGCGCGATTTTCTCCGCGACATGGCGAAGCTCGGCCGCGCCGTGAGCCGCGCCTGCGCGCCGCGACGCGTCAATTACGCGATCTACGGCAACACCGCACCGGTTTTGCATGCCCATGTCGTGCCGCGTTACGGTTGGGAACCGGCGGACCGGATCACACAGCCGGTCTGGACCTATCCCGTCGAGCAATGGCGCGACATGGCGCTCGATTATGACCCAGCGCAGCATGCGGCACTGCGCGACAAGATTCATGCCGCCCTAGTTGACCACCGGTAGATCGCTGGTGTTTTCTACATCCCTTGGTTGCTTCCGAACGAGGATCGGATGGCCGACTGCAAATACTGTGGGCAACCGGCGGGCTTTTTGCGCCATGTCCACAAGGAATGTGAAGGCAAGCACGAGGACGGGCAGAAAGCCATCATTGCTTCCATTTCTTCTGCGATTACGGATCCACTAACTGGTCTCGCGGGAACCTCACTTACGGGCAAGATCAGCGAAATCGCCGAACAATGCTTCATTCCATCGGCCGAACGCCGCCAATTGGCAATTCGAGCTTGGCGCGACGCTGTAAACAACTCCCTCCACGACAACATTTTGGACGAGGCAACCGAAAATCGACTAATGGAGCTAAAGAATCGACTCGAACTTTCCCAAGAGGAACTCGATGGGGCCGGCGCAATCACTTCTGGCGCTTATACACGCGTCATAAAATCTGGCGTCATTCGGGATTTGCTGAACGGAGTAATTCCGCAACGCATAAATGTTGCGGGGGACATTCCGATCAACTTCCAAAAAGGTGAAAGGATCGTTTGGGTATTTAATGGCGTGTCATACCTCGAAGATCGGACGCGTCGCCAATATGTTGGTCGATCTCAGGGCGTCAGCATTCGAGTAATGAAGGGCGTCTATTACCGCACCGGATCATTCGCCGGCCAACCCATCACGTACAGTGAACGGGTCCATTTGGATACAGGAAGTGTCGCCGTCACAGACAAAAACTTTTATTTCATCGGTACATCTAAAAGCATGCGCATCCCATACAAGAAAATCGTCTCGTTTCAACCGTTCACCGATGGCGTTGGCATAACGCGCGATTTGGTCAGCGCGAAACTACAAACATTCGTCACGGGCGATGGTTGGTTTACGTACAATCTCGTTTCAAATCTTGCCCAGCTATAGGCTCTAAAATGTCCGAGACCAAATATCCCGCCGCGTTGCGCGCCGCCAACGTGCCGCCGCAAGCGCGCCACACCAACTATCCCGAGCCGTTCGCGTCGCGCGTCGCCGGTCGCACCAAGCGCCGCCTCGGTGACGCGTTCGGCCTCACCAATTTCGGCGTCAACCTGACGCGGTTGGCGCCCGGCGCGATCTCGGCAATGCGCCATAGCCACGCCAAGCAGGACGAGCTGGTCTATATCCTGGAAGGCGAGCCGGTGCTCATCACCAACGCCGGCGAGACGCTACTCAAGCCGGGCGATTGCGCCGGCTTCAAATGCGGCACCGGCGACGCGCATCATCTCGTCAACCGGGGCACGTCCGACGTCGTCTATCTCGAGATCGGCGATCGCACGCCGGGCGACGCCGTCACCTATCCCGACGACGATATCGCGCTCACCGTCATCGACGGACGAATGCGGTTCGCGCACCGGGATGGCCGCCCCTACTGACAGGCACGACGGATCGCCATATAGAAGGCTCATGGCTCCCATCGATTCATCGCGGCGCCGGTTTCTGTCCGGCTTGGCCGTCGGCGGTGCCGCGGCGTTACTGCCGCGCATCGCGCGCGCCGCGACGCCGCCGGCGCATCTGACCGATGCCGACCGCGCCGATGTCGCCCGCATCGTGGGCTATCTCAACAATATCCATACGATGGAATCGCATTTCGATCAGATCGCAGCCGACGGCAGCGATTCCTCCGGCA
>JASHUX010000368.1 GCA_030039775.1 Alphaproteobacteria bacterium
GCGTCGGAGTTGCCTTACGGCCGTAAGCGCGCGCTCGAACTGGCGACCACGCTGGCGCTCGAGCCGGAGCTTTTGCTGCTCGACGAGCCGACCTCGGCATGGCTCACGAGGATATCGGCCGGACCGTCGAACTGATCCGCCGCGTCGCCCATAACCGCACCGTGCTGATGGTCGAGCACAATCTCTCTGTTGTCGCCGACCTGTCGCACCGCATCACGGTGATGCAGCGCGGCGAAATCCTCGCCGACGGCTCTTACGCCGAGGTGTCGAAGAATCCGGCCGTGATCGAAGCCTATATGGGAACCGTCCATGCCTGACACCGTGCTCGAGATCGCCGGCCTCAACGGCTGGTACGGCGAATCCCACGTGCTGCACGGCGTCGACCTAACCGTCGGGCAGGGCGAAGTGGTGACGCTGATCGGACGCAACGGCGTCGGCAAGACCACGACCTTGCGCGCCGTCATGGGCATTCTCTCCAAGCGCAGCGGCACGGTGAAGGTGATGGGCGCCGAGACCATCCGCTTGCCGCCCGAGCGGGTGGCGCGGCTCGGTGTCGGCTACGTGCCGGAGGAGCGCGGCATCTTCGCCAGCCTCACCGTCACCGAGAATCTGATGCTGCCGCCGACCTTGGCGCCGGGGGGCATGAGCGTCGACGAGATCTACCGGCTGTTTCCCAACTTGAAGGACCGCGCGCGCAGCCAAGGCAGCAAGCTCTCGGGCGGCGAGCAGCAGATGTTGGCGATTGCGCGCATCCTCAGAACCGGCGCGCGCTTCCTATTGCTCGACGAGCCGACCGAAGGGTTGGCGCCGGTGATCGTGGAGCAGATCGGCCAGGTGCTCGACACCATCAAGGGCAAGAGCCTCACCGTGTTGCTTGTGGAACAGAATTTCCGGTTCGCCGCTAAAGTCGCCGACCGCCACTATGTGATGGAAAGCGGCAAGATCGTAGACATGATCGGCAAGGCCGAGATAGCGGGCAAAATGGAACGGCTCGAGGAATATCTCGGGGTCTAGCGGGCCAAGGGACGAAGGAGAGATCGGCCATGTCGGCCATGGCATTATTCGGTCAACTGCTTTTGGGCCTGATCAACGGCTCGTTCTACGCGATGCTGTCGCTCGGACTCGCGATCGTGTTCGGCCTCCTCGGTATCGTCAACGCGGCGCAGGGCGCGTTCTACATGCTCGGCGCATTCTTCGCCTGGATGCTGGGCCAGTATCTCGGCATCGGCTATTGGCCGTCACTGGCGCTGGCACCGATCGGCGTGGCGCTGTTCGGCATGCTCTTGGAGCGCACCATCATCCGCCGCGTCTACAATCTCGACCATCTCTACGGGCTGCTGCTGACTCTCGGCCTGTTCCAGATCATTCAGGGCCTGTTCGTCTATTGGTACGGCACCTCGGGCCAACCCTACGATTATCCCGATGCGCTTGCCGGCGGTCATAATCTCGGCTTCATGTTCATGCCCAACTACCGCGCCTGGGTGGTGGTGGCCTCGCTGATCCTGTGTTTCGGCACGTGGTACGCGATCGAGCGAACGCGGCTCGGCTCGTATCTGCGCGCCGCGACCGAGAACCCGACGCTGGTGCGCGCCTTCGGCATCAACGTGCCGCTATTGGTGACGCTGGCGTTCGGCGGCGGCGTGGCACTCGCGGGCATCGCCGGCGTGCTGGCGGCGCCGATCTATCAGGTCAATCCGTTGATGGGCGGCAACATCCTCATCACCGTTTTCGCCGTCGTGGTGATTGGGGGCTTCGGCTCGATCCTCGGTTCGATCGTGACCGGCCTGGTGCTCGGCGTCCTCGAAGGGTTCTCGAAGGTGTTCTATCCCGAAGCGTCCAACATGGTGATATTCGCGATCATGATCGTGGTCTTGATGCTGAAGCCGCAGGGCTTGTTCGGGCGGGAGCGGTAACATGGCGCTCGACATCAGCGGCATCTCGGCCAGCGAGAGCAAGAGCGGCAGCCTCGAATGGGTGGCGATGGCGGTCGGCGTCATCATCCTGATCGGCGCGCCGTTCGTGATCTATCCCGTGTTCCTGATGGAATTGCTGTGCATGGCGCTGTTCGCCTGCGCCTTCAACCTGCTGATCGGCGGCGGCGGACTATTGTCGTTCGGCCATGCCGCGTTTTTCGGCGGCGGCGCCTATATCGCGGCCGAAATGGCGAAAATGTACGGCTTCACCTTCGAGGAGGCGATCCTCGCGGGCACGGCGACGGCGGTGTTCCTCGGCCTGGTTGCGGGCGTGGTGGCAATCCGGCGCAGCGGCCTGATCTTCGCCATGGTGACTCTTGCGCTGGCGCAGGCGGTCTATTTCCTGGCGCTGCGGCTCCCGTTCACCCACAGCGAGGACGGCATCCAGGCGGTGCCGCGCGGCTGGCTCTTCGGCCTCGTCGATCTCAAAGACAACATGGCGATGTACTATGTCTGCGCCGGCATCTTTTTCCTCGGCTATCTCTTGGTGCGCCGGGTGTGGAAGTCGCCGTTCGGCCAGGTCTTGCGCGCCATCAAGGACAATCAGCCGCGCATGATCTCGCTCGGCTTCCCGGTCGACCGCTACAAGCTGATCAATTTCGTGCTGTCGGCGGCCTTGGCCGGCGTCGCCGGTTCGCTCAAGGCGATCGCGCTCGGCCTCGCGACACTGACCGACGTCGATTTCTCGACCTCGGCGGCGGTGGTCTTGATGGTGCTATTGGGCGGACTCGGCACGCTCATGGGGCCGGTGGTCGGCGCCATCATTACGGTGTCGATGGACGAATATCTTGCCGGGATCGGAATTCCGGTGCCGGTCGTTATCGGGGTGATCTTCTGCTTTATCATCTTGGTCTTCCGCCGCGGCATCGTCGGCGAATTCCTCTACTATGTGAACCGCTTTCAGAATCGCGGCGCGCGGTAGCAGCTATTTCTTGTCCAGCACCGCGCGCACCGACGCGACGTAATCGTCGAGCGTCGGGTTCTTGCCCTTGAATTTGTCGCGCGGGATGCGGTCGGCGACCCATTGCTGGCGCGCCGCGGTCGCCGCCGTCATCAGCGGCTCGAGCCCAATCTCGGCGACGGTCTTCGCCGCCTCGCGCATCTCGGCGGCGCGGCGCTCGCCATGCTCGACAACACGGCCGAACATATATTCGGCCTGCCAGCGCCAATCCTTGTTCTTGAAATATTCGTCCAGCGACGGGATCACCTGATCGACCACGTCGTAGGACACGGCCGCCGTCATCGCCTCGATGATCAGCGATTCGATGCCTTTGATCATCACCGACCGGCACATCTTCATTGCCGAGACGTAGCCGATCTCGCGCTCGAACACCTCGATGCGGAAGCCGAACGGGATCAGCCGATCGGCGACCGCCCTGCCCCATTTGCCGCCGACCGCCATCGGCACCTTGATGCCGTAGGGCGGCACCGGCGCCATCACCGCGACATCGACGAAGCGGCCGCCGGCGCCCTCGATGATCGCGGCAGCCTCGCGCTTCTTCCCCGGCGAAACCGAGTTGATATCGAGATAATACTGGCCCCGCTTGATGTAGGTCGCGGCGGTCCGCGCGGCGTCGACCGACGCGCTCGCGGTCAGCGCCGCGATGACGATTTCCGATCCCGCCGCCGCTTCGGCCGGGGTTGGCGCCGGATGAACGCCGGCGTTGCGCGCCCGCGTCATCATGGCGGAGCCTTCCGCCGTACCGAACTTGATGTCGTACGTGGCGACGCTTTGCACGCCAGCCTTGACCAGACCCGCAGACAGGATCGACCCCGCCTCGCCGAACCCGATCAGCGTCGTCGATAGCGAGGCTTTCGCCTCGGTCATTGCGCGTCGACCAGCGCCGTCTTGAATTTCTTGAGGAGTTCGGGATCGGCCAACGTCGTGTCCTGGCCCCGCACGGGATCGACGACTGCATCATAAAGGCTGTGCGCCCATTTCCATTCGTTGCCCGGCCGGACCTGCCCCGCGCTGCCGACCTGATCGAGGCCCCAATAGATTTCGAGCCGGTGCCCGTCGGGATCGCGGAACTCGACCGCGATCTGCACCCCGGCGCGCCGGCGGCCCTCGAAATCGACCCGGACATTGTGCTTGTGGAGATGGATCGCGGCGCGCAGCACCTCGTCCAACGTGCCGACCTCGAAGGCGAAATGATTGAGCTCGATCGCCTTCGATTCGTGCGGCATGCCGCCAACCAACGCGACGCCGTGATGGTCCGAGTTGAAGCGCATGAACACCATGCCGCCCGGCATCATATCTTCCTTGTAGACGTCGGAGACCTTCATGCCCAACACCTCGGTATAGAACTTCACCGAGCGGTCCATATCGGTGACGTTGAGCACGACATGGCCGATTTTCTGGATGCGGAACGGCGTCCCCTCCGGGCGGGTATAGGATTTGAGCTTTTCGGGATTGATCGGGGCGGGCATCGGAAACGTCTCCTGAAGGCGTGTGGCGGTTTGGCTATAAAGTAGCGACTGGAATCGGCAGACGCAAATCCACTAGAATCAAGGCATGGCCGCGCCCGTCATCGGCCTGACGCTCGATTCCGAGCCGCCGGGCAAATATTCGAAGACCCATCCCTGGTACGCCATCCGGGAGAATTATTGCGACGCGGTGGCGCGCGCCGGCGGCCTGCCCATCCTCTTGCCGCACGAGCCGGACCACGTAGCCGATTACCTCGCCCTGATCGACGGGCTGATCGTCACCGGCGGTGCCTTCGACGTTGACCCGGCGCTGTTCGGCGCCGCGAGCAAGCATGCCAGCGTCACCACCAAGGAACGGCGCACCGCTTTTGAGTTGGCCATGACCCGCGGCGGCGTCGCCGCGGACAAGCCGGTGCTGGGCATTTGCGGCGGCATGCAACTCCTCAACGTCGCTCTGGGGGGGACGCTGATCCAACACATTCCCGACGAATGGCCGAATGCGCTGGCGCACGAGCAGCCCAACCCGCGCACCGAGCCCGGCCACACGGTCACCGTCGCGCCCGGCACGCTACTCCATCGCGTCACCCGCATGGGCGAAATGCCGGTCAATTCCGCGCATCACCAGGCGGTGAAAGACGCTGGGCCCGGGCTCGTGATCGACGCGCGCGCGCCCGACGGCATCGTCGAGGGCATCGAGGATCCGCGCCGCCGCTTCTTGCTCGGCGTCGAATGGCATCCCGAATACGCGCTGTCGCCCGGCGACACGCGGATTTTCGACGCGCTGATCCACGCCGCCGCGGAAAAATGAGCGAGCGCATCGCCAAAGCGCTGGCGCGGGCGGGACTGTGCTCGCGCCGCGAGGCGGAACGCTGGATCGCGCAGGGCCGCGTCGCGGTCGACGGCACGGTGCTGACCAGCCCGGCACGCGACGTCGACGACAGCAACGCGATTGCGGTCGACGGCAAGCCGGTGCCGCCG
>JASHUX010000369.1 GCA_030039775.1 Alphaproteobacteria bacterium
GGGCCTGGGTTTCGTGCGCTGGGGCTGATTAAATTTTCCTTTAATGTCGGTTGCCACGGCAATCGGTCAAACAGGGAGGCATCGTATGCGTCAGAAAAGCATTCACCTGCCGGGCGTCGGCCACAGTGGCGCGCCGATTCCGCTGGGCGCCCGGGTCGGCAATATCCTCGCCACCGGCGGCGTCAGCGGCATCGACCCCGCGACCGGCAAAATCGCGGAAGGCGGCGCCGACGCCCAGGCGAAGCATGCCTTTCAGAACATGGGCAATATCTTGAAAGAAGGCGGCATGGATTGGGGCGACGTGGTGAAGCTGACCGTGTTTCTGGTCGACGACGCGCATCGCGGCGCGATTAACAAATATTGGCTCGAAATCTATCCTGACGAGCATCACCGGCCGGCGCGGCATTCGCTGGTGCAAAATCTGCGCGGCGGCGTGCTGTTACAACTGGAAGTCCTCGCGGTCGCGAAGTAGAATCAATCGTGTAATAAGCGGCACGACAGAACGCCGCGGACTTGGGGGGCGCCTTCGGGCGCCCTTTTTTCCATCACCTCCATCCGACATGCGCTAGGTTGCCGCGTCATGGCCGGTTCCAGACCCGTTCGCCCGACCCGTATGCCTGCGCCCGAGACCGACGAAGAGCGCATGTTCCGCTGGGCGCTGTGGTCGGTGTTCATCCTGACCGTGGCGCGCCTGGCATGGTTGGCGCTCGACCGCACCGATCTTTATCCCGACGAGGCGCAGTACTGGGTTTGGGCGCAACACCCCGCCTGGGGCTACTACTCGAAGCCGCCGATGGTGGCGTGGCTGATCGCGGCCTCGACGCAGATCTTCGGCGACAACGGACCGGCGGTGCGTCTCCTGTCGCCGCTCATCCATTTCGGGACGGCGATGACGATCCATGGCTGCGCGCGGCGGCTGTTCGATCTGCGCACCGGCTTTTGGTCTGCGATCACTTATGCGGCACTACCCGGCGTCACGGTGTCGGCGACGATCATGTCCACCGACGCGCCGATGCTGCTGTGCTGGGCGGTGGCGCTGCTCGCGTTTCTCCGCGCCCGGGATAGCGGCGATCGGCGCTGGTGGCTCGTCGTCGGCATCGCCATCGGCCTCGGCCTCCTGTCCAAATACGCCATGGCCTATTGGTTGCTGTGCGCTTTTCTTTTTGTCGGGATTTTCCGCGACGAGCGACGGCATTTGCCGATGCTGGTCGGCGCCACGGCCCTTGGCCTCATCATTTATGGGCCGAATTTCTTCTGGAATCTCGGCAACGGCTTCGTCAGCTATCACCACACCGAGGCCAACGCCTCGCTCGGCAGCACGCTGATCCATCCCGCCCATCTCATCGAATTTTTCGGCGCGCAGTTCGGGGTGTTCGGTCCGTTGCTGTTCGCCGCGCTCATCGCGATGATCGTAATGGCGGGGCGCACCCTGAAGGACCGGCGCGCGGCGCTGTTGATCTGCTTCACCCTGCCGCCGCTGGCGCTGATGCTCGGGCTTAGCCTGTTGTCGCGCGCCGAGGCAAATTGGGCCGCGCCGGCCTATATCGCGGCGACCATCCTGGTGGTGGCATGGCTGCTCGCCGAGGGTTGGCGCGTCGTCGTCATTGCGTCGCTGGCGTTGCACCTTGCGGCGGCGATGCTGGTCGGGATCGGCTTGCGCACTGTTGCGGGCGTCGCCGGCGCGACACTTCCGGTCAAGTATGATCCGCTGCATCGATTGCAAGGTTGGCGCGCGCTTGGTCGCGCCATCACGGCGGAAATGGCGCGGCATCCCGGCGCGATCCTGATGGCCGACGACCGCGAATTGCTGGCGGCGCTGATGTTCTATGTCGAGCCGCACCCGTTCAATGCGCTGGAATGGGACCCGAGCGGGGGCGTGCACGACGAGTTTGAACTGACGCAGCAGCCGGCGCTCGATCTCGGCGCCGCGTTTGTGCTGGTAGCGCAGAACCCGGCCAACGTCGCACCCATTCTCGCCCGCTTCACGAAGACCAATCCGCCGGAAATGGTCACGATCTTCATCGGCCGCCACGGCGCGGTCTCGTCGCCCGCGGAACAGCGTCACTACGCCGTCTATTACCTCCGAGGCTTCAAAGGGTTTCCGTGAGCTTGCGCCGGCGGCGCTCGTACCAAGGCCGCAGCCACCACCACGCGACCAGCGCAACGTAGAATCCGCCAAGCAAGTCGCTGGGATAATGCGCGCCGAGGACAAGGCGGCTCGACATGATCGTCAACGCGGCGAGCCACCATAGCGGCCACAGGCGAGGCCAGATCGTGGTGAGCGACAGGGCCAGCGCGGCGGCGGTCTGGCCGTGCCCCGACGGGAAAGACCAATGGGCCGAGCCCCAGCGGAACCATTCGAACCCGTATTCCCCGTTGCCGAAAAACAGAGCCGGCCGGGCGCGCGCCACGATCACCTTGATCACGTCGACGGCCAGCCCCGAGAGCGCGACATTGAGGAAGACGAAGGCCGCGCGCCATGCCCAGACGCGCCCGCGCGACCAGAGGAAAAAGATCAGCACGAACGCGACTGCGGTGACGATCTCATAGCCTCTCGCGTAGCCGAAAAGCGTCACGAACTCGAAGGCCGGATGAATACGCGGCGGAAGACCGTGCGCCCAGATCGCGACCGGCCGGTCATAGAAGAAATACGACAGCGCGCCGATCGCCAAACAGATGAGGCTGATCGCGGCCAATCGCCCCGCGCCCGAAAGCGCAGCGATGCCGCCGCGGCGCGCGATGAGTTCGTGCGCCACCCAAGCGACGCCGACAACGATCAAGCCCGAGAACACCACGTCGGACAGGAAATGGGCGCCCTGCGCCATGCGCATGAGACCAAGCAGCGCGCCGGCGATCA
>JASHUX010000370.1 GCA_030039775.1 Alphaproteobacteria bacterium
AAGGGGCCGCTCCGCGTCCGGAAAGGCGGCGCCCCGCAACTGATGTACGAGCCGCTCGCCGCTGCGGCGCAGGCCGCCGGCCATCCGATCTGCGACGATATTTCTGGGGATCGTCCAGAGGGTTTGTTCGTCACCGAGCTGACGGTGGATGAGCGTCACCGGCGGGATTCGACGGCGCGCGCTTTCCTCTATCCGGCGATGAAGCGACCGAACCTAACCGTCGTCAGCAACGCGCTGACTGTGCGGGTCGTGATTGAGAATGGTCGCGCCGTCAGCGTGGACTATGTCAAAGACGGTGTCCTGACACGCGCCCATGCCGCGCGCGAAGTGGTGCTGTCGGCTGGTGCCTATAATTCGCCGCAGCTTCTCATGCTGTCGGGCATCGGCCCCGCCGACGAACTGGCGGCGCACGGGATCAAGCCGGTGGTCGATTTGCCCGGCGTCGGCAAGCATCTCGAAGAGCATGGTTCGGTGCCCGTCATCATGGCGGCGACGCAGCCGACTTTCCTGAGCGAGTTGCGTATCGACCGTGCAGCGTGGTGGACAATGCGCTGGGCGCTGTTCGGTGACGGACCGTTTGCCTGCAACGGCAATACCGCCGGCGTTTTCGCGCGCACGCGGCCCGAGCTCGAACAGCCCGACATTCAGCTCACCTGCAACACGATCGGCATGTTCGATCGCGCGTGGTGGCCGTGGCAGAGCAAGGGCCGGAATTACGCCTTCAACTGCATCGTCGCGGTGATCCATCCCGAAAGCAAAGGCAGCGTGACGCTGCGCTCCGCCGATCCGAAGGATAAGCCGCGCATCCACCTCAATATCTTCAGTGCCGAAGCCGACATCGACACCTGCATCCGGGGCATCGCGATGACGCGCGAACTCTACGGGACCGAGCCGCAAAAGAGCCTCGTCGCGCGTGAGGTCATGCCGGGGCCGCAAGCGACGTCGCGCGACGCGCTCGCCGCTTATATCCGCCGCATGGCGACGACCATGGCGCATCCGACCGGGACCTGCCGCATGGGCATCGACGACGGCGCGGTGCTCGACGCGCAACTCAAAGTGCGCGGGGTCGAGGGGTTGCGCGTCGCCGATGCGTCGGTGTTTCCGTCGATCCCCGGCGGCAACACCAACGCGCCCTCGATCATGATCGGCGAAAAAGCCGCCGACTTGCTATTGGGCAAACGTCTGCCGGCCGCGGAGATTTAGCCCTTTCCGTTCGCGCGGTGAATCGCCTGCCAGAGGCGGTGCGGCGAATAAGGCATGTCGATGTGGTGGATGCCGAGCGGTGCCAGTGCATCGTGCACCGCGTTCGCCACCGTCGGCACCGCGCCGGTGGTGCCGGCCTCGCCCGCGCCTTTGGCGCCGAGCGGATTATTCGGCGACGGCACGCCGTGATCGTAGAGCGCCATCGCCGGCAGATCGAAGGCGTGCGGCATAAAGTAATCCATGAAACTGCCGCTCAGGAATTGGCCGCTCTCCGGGTCGTAGACAGCGTGCTCGCCGATCGCCTGACCGATGCCCTGCATGATGCCGCCATGTACCTGGCCGGCAACGATCGTCGGGTTGATCTGATTGCCGCAATCGTCGACCGCCACATAGGAGACGAGATCGAGCACGCCGGTCTCGGGGTCGATCTCGACCTCGCAGACATGGGCACCCGACGGGAACGCCATCGGCGACGGAATGCCCGTCTTGACGTCGAGCGGCTTTTCCGGCGAGGCGCCGTACTTGCGTGCGATCTCGCTGAAGCCAACCGACAAGTCGGTGCCGACGACCTTGTATTTGCCCTCTTCGAAGACAAGGTCGCTGGCCGAGACTTCGAGATCTTTAGCAGCGAGCTCCATGCCCTTTTTCACGACCTCGCGGGCGGCAACGAGAAACGCGCTGCCGTGGCTCATCGCCGAGCGCGAGCCGATCGAGCCGACGCCCATCAACGGCGCGATCTGCTGATCGCCGACCGGCATGCTGATGCGTTCCGGGTCGATGCCGAACACGTCGGCGACGATCTCGGGATATGCCGTCTCGTTGCCTTGGCCCGACGGCCCGACCTGGCTGTAGATGCTGGCGTCGCCGTTGGAGCCGAACTTGATCGCGACCTCTTCTTTGGGTCCGCCACCGCCCGACGGCTCGATGAAGATGGCGACACCCATGCCGCGCAGCTTGCCGCGCCGCTTCGCCGCCTCCCGGCGCGAGGCAAAGCCCTCGATGTCGGCCGTGCGCTCGAGTTCGTTGAGCAAGCCCGGTGGATCGCCGCTGTCGAATTGTTGCCCGAGCGGCGTCTTGTAGGGGAATTGCTCCTTCGCCAGGACGTTGCGGCGGCGGATGGTCACCGGGTCGATACCGGTGACGCGCGACGCCTCGGCCACCAGGCGCTCCGTAATGTAGGAGACGTTGGGCCGGGTCGCCCCGCGATAGGCCGTGGTCGGCGTGGTGTTGGTCACGACGAGACGATGCAGCCCGTACACCGCCGGAATGCGATAGAGGTTCACCGCCTGGCTGGTCGAAGCGAGCGTGTTGATGAAGCCGGCGACCGGCGTTGGATAGGCGCCGAGATCGGCGATCCAGCGATAGCGCACCGCGAGGAACGTGCCTTCCTTATCCACCGCCAGTTCGCCGCTCAGAATCGCGGCGCGCGCGTGATAATCGCTCGCCATGGTCTCGGATCGGGTTGAGACCCATTTCACGGGCCGCCCGATCGTCTTCGCCGCCAGCGCCAACGCCGCATATTCAGGATAGGCGCCGCCGCGAATGCCGAAGCCGCCGCCGACATCGTAAGCATGGGCGCGAATTTGCGTCGGCGGCACGCCGATGATGGCGCTCATCGCGCCCTGCATCATCGACATGCCTTGGGACGGCGCATAGACCTCGTAGATGTCGTTCTTGGCGTCGTAAGTCGCGAGGCACGCCTTCGGCTCCATCGGATTGCCGACGAGGCGCTGCGAGTCGAGCATCAGCGTCACGATATGCGCCGCCTTGGCGAACGCGGCTTCGACGGCGGCCCCATCGCCGTACTCGTAGTCGAATGCGACGTTGTCGGGCACGTCGTCGTGGATCAGCGCCGCGCCCGGCTTCGCCGCCTCGGCCGGCCCGATCACTGCCGGCAGGTCGCGGTAATCGACGACGATCGCTTCCGCCGCGTCCTGCGCTTGCGCCGGCGTCTCGGCTACCACCAGCGCCACCTCTTCGCCGACATGGCGGACTTTCTTTTGTGCCATGACGGGGCGCGCCGGGTGGCGGATTTTCATGCCGCCCTTGCCCGGCCATCCCACCATGGTCGGCGGCGACTTGTAGCCGGCCTTGGCGATGTCCTCGCCGGTCAGGATCGCGATTACGCCGGGCATCGAACGCGCTTCCACCGTGTCGATCGACAGGATGTCGGCATGGGCGCGGTCGGCGCGCAGGAAAAAGCCGTAGGCCTGGTTCGGGAGGCTCCAATCGGAGGTGTAGCGGCCCTGGCCCGTGACCAGCCGGAAATCTTCGCGCCGTCCTTTGAACGGTCTTGCCATCGCTGCGTTGTCCTTGATTCGGTCGTGATGCGTTAGATGTATTTTCGCCGGGCGCGGCGCGGCGGGCAAGCGCGAACCCTGGTCAGGGCACCGGTATCGTGGCTTTGGGCGGGTTCTCGAATGCCCGCTCGAATGCGGCGACGATGGCGGGTTGCGGTCGGCGGATCGGCGGGAACGACTGGTAATTCTCCCAGCCGCCGCCCAACGCCTTGTACAGCGCGGCGAAATCATCGGCCGCCGTCTGTTGCGCGTGGGCGTATTGGTCTTCGAGCGCGTATTCTTCGCGCTGCGCATCGAGAACGTTGAGGAAATCGGTGAGGCCGCGATCGTAACGCTGTGACGCCAAGGAGACCGATTGTTCCGCCGCCGCCAACGCGGTTGCCAACGTACGAAGCCGCTGTTGCTGCGCGGCGTAGCCGTCGATTGCGGCATCGACTTGTTGCACCGCGTCTAAGATCGTCGCCTTGTACGCGGCGAGCTGTTCCTTGGCGCGGTAGTCCGCGACTTGAACGATCGCGTCGAGGGTGCCGAAATCGAGCACGGCCCAATAGACGCTCGGTCCCGCCGACCAAATGGATCGTGCGAGGTTCGGCGAGACGCCCAGCCCTTGGCCCTGGACGCCTCCGGCGCCGGTCAGTATCAAATGCGGGTAGAGATTGGCGGTGGCCACGCCGATCCGCGCCGTGGCGGCGGCCACCGCGCGTTCGGCTTCTTGGACGTCCGGCCGGCGCTTCAGGATATCGAGCGGAATACCGGGCGCGATTTTTTCTGGAAGCGACGGAATCATCTCCGGCTTGCTCAGCTCGGTTTCGAGCGTACCGGGCATGACGCCGACGAGCATGGCGATGGTGTACTGGGCCCCCTTCACTTGCGCGGCGAGAGGCGGCAGAGACGCTTGCAGGGTCGCGAGCTCGCGTCTCGCTAGAACGACGTCGAGTTCATTAGTGAGGCCGCGATCGAACCGTTCCTGCACCACCTGAACCGAGTGGTTCTGGGTCGCGATTTCCTGGTCCAGAACCGCTAGCTGTGTTTGAAGGCCGCGTAGATCGACATAGGCGCGCACGACGTCGCCCACGACCGAGACCAACACGGCGTTGCGCGCCGCCAACGTCGCCTCTGTATCGTAGTGCGCCGCCTCAAGCTCCCGCCGATAAAGGCCGAACACATCGATCTCCCAACCGGCCTCGAAACCGGCGATCTCGTTGAGCTGGGTCAAGCCGCTGCCATTGGTGGCCGACGTCAGAAGCGGCGAAACCCTGCCCCGCGTCACGTCGCTGCCGGTCCCTTTGCCCATGGCGCCGGCGAGATCGCCCGAGGGCAGGGCCGTCCCTAGCACGACGTCTTCCTGGGTACGCGCCTCTTGTAAGCGATAAAGCGCAACTGAGAGATCGATATTGTCTTTGACGGCGCGCTCAACCAGCGAATCCAGTTCCGGATCGTTGAGCGACCGCCACCAAACGCTCAGTTCGACCGGGGTCGGGTTCGCTTTCCGCTCGTGCGGGTGTTCCATTTTCGCCGGCGCCTTCGCGTTCAGCACGTCCCGGATGGCGGCGATGGGATCAGGAAAATCGGTCGGCATCGAAACCGACGGTGTTTTGTAATCGGGACCGACCGTACAGCCCGCGAGCGCCGCAGCGGCGATCAACAGAATATGCTTTTTTCTCGTCATTCCCGCGAAAGAGGGAAGCAAGGCTCGGTGACTTGCGATTCCCCCTCGGCCCCTGCGTTCGCAGGGACCACGGCATGGTGTTTAGCGTCAGTGCCCATCAGCGGGCCGCCGCGGCCGTGGTGGCTGTCTGCTGTCCCGTGACGGTGACTTTGGCGCCGCTGGCGATTTCATTGCTGATATTGAGCACGATGCGATCGCCGGGGGCGACGCCGGAGCCGAGCTCCAAGATATTGCCGTCGTCGCGGGCGATGGTGACGTCGTGGAACCCGGCACGCCCATCTGCTCCGACGACGGCGACCTGCGGTCCGCTCGACCGGTAGATCATCGCCGATGCGGGCACTTGAACCGCGCCGCGCGCCTTCAGTTCGAACGCGACGTCGACATACATGCCGGGCACCAGCAAGTCCTTGGGATTGCGGACGTCGACTTCGACGCGCAGCGTACGCGAGCGCGGATCGATCGCATTGGCCGTGCGCGCGATCTTGCCGGCGAACGGGTGGTTCGGCAGATCGTTCGCGGTCATCGTAGCAGGTAGACCCAGGGTCATGTCAGCGGCGACGCTTTGCGGTGCATCGACAAAGACCCGAATCGGATCGTCTTGCGACATGCGGTAAAGCAGCGTGGTATTCGACGTGCTGCCGGCGGTGACGAGATTGCCGATGTCGATGCGCCGCTCGATGATCGTGCCGTCATAAGGCGCTGTAACTTCCTTGAATCGCGTCAATGCCTGAAGCCGGTCGACATTGCCTTGGTCCGCGTTGACGTTCGCCATCGCCGCGTTGAGTTGGGCGGCGGCGCTGCCGAAATCGGCCTTTTTTGCGTCGCGCTCCTGCTCGGAGACCACGCCGGTCGGCGAATTGCGCCACCGTTCGTAGGTCGTCTTGGCGAAGGATGCCTGAGCCTCGCGCACTTTGACGTCCGCTTCGGCGGATTTCAGTTTGGCTTGGGCCGCCGCCAATTCCGCGTCGAGGTCCGGGGTCTCGATCGTCGCCAGCACCTGTCCCTTCTTAACGCGGTCGCCGATGTCGACGAACCATTTGCCAACGTAGCCGCTGACTCGGGCATAGATGGTGCTCTCGTACCAGGCGGCGGTATTGCCCGGCAGCGTGAGCGACATCTCGGCCGGTGCTTGGTTCGCGATGGTGACCACGACGGGCGGCGGCAGCGAACCCTCCGCTTTTGTGTCGTGCGCCAAGTCGGCGGCAGCTTGTTCGCGCGACTGATAGACGAGGAAGAATCCGACCGCGAGCGCAATCGCGACGGCGGCGGCGAATATCTGGAGGCGACGGCCAGTCCCCGAAGACGCCAGCTGCGGCCGCTCGCGTCGCGCGCCTTCCTTGGCCCGTGCGGCGGGCGCCGAATCAGGCTGATTCAACATGACCTCCCTCCACGGGCAGGACGACATTGCGCCGCGGCCGGCGCAGCAGCCGGTACATGGTCGGAACGAACACTAGAGTCGCGAACGTGGCAAAAATCAGGCCGCCGACAACCGCGCGGCCCAACGGCGCGTTCTGCTCGCCGCCTTCGCCGATTCCAAGCGCCATCGGGATCATGCCGAGGATCATCGCGCCTGCCGTCATCAGCACAGGGCGCAGGCGCGTGTAGCCCGCGACGATTGCCGCTTCGCGCGGCGTGTCGCCTGCCGCAAGTCGCTGATTGGCGAACGTCACCACGAGGATGCTGTTGGCGGTGGTCAGGCCCATGCACATCAGGGTGCCCATCAATGCCGGAACGCTGATGTACGTCCCGCTGAGGAACAGCATCCACATCACGCCCCCAATGGCAAACGGCACCGCCATCAGCACGACCAGCGGATCGATCCAGCTTTGGAAATTGATGACGAGGAACAGATAGACCAACACGACGGCCAGCGCCATGCCGCCAAACAGGCCGGAATAGGATTCCTGCATCGTGTCGACCTGACCGCTCAGCTGCATCGTGATCGCCGCCGCGGGCGGCGGCCGGTCCGTGGCGATGACGCGGTCGATGGCGGCGGCGTCGGTCGCCAGGTCGGTGCCCTGCACGTCGGCGTCGACATCGAACACCGGACGGATATTGAGCTGCGACATCACCATCGGCGTCGTGGTGCGGCCGAATTTCGCGACGTTCATCAACAACTGACCCTGTCCGCCGTTAGCCGGCGTGACCGGGATGCGCCACAAATTCTCGGCCGACGCGTACTTGTAAGGCGGGTATTGCGCCACCAGCGAATAGCTGATGCCGGTTTTGGGATCGACCCAGAAATTCGGCGCCGGCTGAAAACTGGAACTCGTCGTCACCAGCACGTCGTTGGCGACGCCGCGCTGGTCGAGGCCCATTTGCTGCGCCATGGTTCGGTCGGTATCGACCGTGATCGCCGGCGCATCCGGAACTTGCGCGACGTGCGAATCGACCACGCCCGGAATCCGTTTGATATCGCCCGCTACCTTCGCGGCAAGACTGTACGCCGCATCGTTATCGGGGCCGGAGATACGAATGTCGATCGGCGCCGGCTGACCGAAATTCAAGACCTGGTCGATGATGTCGGCCGGTTGAAAGAAAAATTCCAACTGCGGAAACATGTGCGGCAAGTCGCGCCGCAGATCGGCCATGTGCGCGAAGGTCGAGGTGTGATCGGGTTTCAGCGACACCAGGATTTCGCCGTCCATCGGCCCGACCGTCGTCGAATCGCTTAAGGCCGTGTTGATGCCGCTGT
>JASHUX010000050.1 GCA_030039775.1 Alphaproteobacteria bacterium
GGCGGCACGACGCCGGCGCTGGCGGTGGTCATCAACGCGATCTGCGACGCGCTTGCCGAGTTCGGCGTCACCCATGTCGAAATGCCGGCGACGCCGGAGCGGGTGTGGCGCGCGATTCGGGACGCGGCGCCATTTCGTTTGTGATATTGCGTATAATGTCATATTGTAGAAGATATGCGGTTGGTCCTCGACACCAATGTGGTGGTCGCGGCGATGCGCAGTCCGACGGGAGCGTCGGCGGGGCTTCTGCGGGCGGCCAGACGCGGGAACCCTGTGTTGCTCGCTAACGTGGCGTTGGCGCTTGAGTACGAAGCGACGTGTTCCCTGGCCGAGCACCGTTTGGCCGCCGGCCTGGACCTCGCGCGATGCATGGTTTTCGTCGATGCCGTTTTGGCGATGACCGAGCCGGTCGAAAGTTATTTCCTATGGAGGCCGCAATTGCGCGATCCCGCGGATGAATTGGTGCTTGAGGCCGCGGTTAACGGCCGAGCCGATGCAATCGTGACCTTCAACCGCAAGGATTTTGGCGTCGCGCCGAAACGGTTCGGCATTGATATATTGCTGCCGCGCGATGCCATCAGGAGACTCAACGCATGACGGAAAAGTCGACTTATCCACTTCGGTTGCCGCGCTCTGTCAAAACCGAAGTGGAGTGGCGCGCCAAGCGCGAGGGCACCAGCGTCAATCAATTCGTTGCGACCGCCGTGGCGGAAAAGCTGGCAGTGATGAATACGGCGGAATCCTTCGCCGAGCGCCGCGGCCGCGCCGATTTTACCGCCTTCGACCGGATGATGAAGCGGAAAGGCGGCCAGCCGCCGATCGCCGAAGACAAGGGATGATGACTACAGCACCGTAAGCATCCCCGCTACCAGCGGGTGGCGGACGATGTCTTTGTCCGAGAGCCGGATCACGGCGATATCCGAAATAGTTTCGAGGCGCTGCGCGATCTCGTTCAACCCCGACAAGCCATCGAGCAGATCGGTCTGATCGGGATCGCCCGTCACCACCATGGTCGAATGCCAGCCGAGCCGGGTCAGCAGCATTTTGATCTGGCCATAAGTGCAGTTCTGCGCCTCGTCGATCACGATGAAAGCGTTGTTGAGGGTGCGGCCGCGCATGAAGGCGACCGGCGCGATCTCGATCGCGCCTTCGGTGATGAGCTGTTTTACCCGCTTGCCGCCGATGCGCTCGTTCAAGGCGTCATAGAGCGGCCGGAGATAGGGCGCGAGCTTGTCCTCCATCTCGCCCGGAAGGAAACCCAGATTCTCGCCGGCCTCGACCGCGGGGCGGGTCAGCACGATGCGGCCGACGCGCCCGGCATTAAGCGCCTCGACTGCGGCGGCGATGGCAAGATAGGTCTTGCCGCTGCCAGCGGGACCGAGCGCGAGGGTCAACGCATGCCGCTCAAGCGCCGCCATCAACTCTTTCTGGCCGTCGCTTTGCGGCCTGATTTTCGCCAGATAGGAACGCTCGCGCGTTGGTTCGGCGACCGCGAGAAACGGATGCTTACCGCGCCCGGGTTCGTGTCCGGGCGCGAAAAAAGGTTCGAACACGGAATCGTCGGCGCGCGCAGTGGCGTGACGGCGTCTGGCCATGCCCCGTTCCTCTATGTCTGACGGTATTTCGGGAGGTCGAACGTGCAGGTGCGGCGGCAGGCTCGGTCCGATGAAGCGGGGACCTTAAGAGGGAGGGTGAAAGAGCCTGAAGCGAACCCATTTCGACCCTCACACGATATCGCAAAAACCAGCCCTAGTCACTAGAAATAGCGGGGATAATCGTCTTCAAACCGCAATATATTGCCGCTCACGTCCTTTACCGGTAATTCACTCCGTCACCCGCGGGCTTGACCCGCGGGTCCAAGCCGCCCCGACGGGCACGTCCTTGCCCTGGCCGGGTCAAGCCCGGCCATGACGGCGGGTGAGATGAGGAGGGTACGCATGGGATCGGTCAATCGGTGGCTCGTCTTTTTTGTCGCGGCGATAATTCCGTTGGCGGCCCGCGCCGAGAATGCGCCGGGCGTTACCGACACCGAAATCCTGATCGGTCAGAACATGTCCTATTCCGGCGTGGTGTCCGCCTACGGCATTCTGGGCAAAGGGCATCTTGCCTTCATCCACTGGTACAACGACACCTACGGCGGCGTGAACGGCCGCAAGATCCGCATGATCTCGATGGACGACGGCTATAACCCGGCGAAGTCGCTCGAGAACGTGCGCAAATTGGTCGAAGAGGATCACGTCGCGCTGATCTTCGGTTCGATCGGCACAGCGACCAACACGGCGGTCCGGAGATACTTGAACGACCGCAAGGTGCCGCAGCTCTTCCTCGCGAGCGGCGCGGACAAATGGGGCGACTACCAGCACTATCCCTGGACCATGAGCTGGCAGGCGACGTTCCGCACCGAAGCGCAGATCTACGCCAAGTACATCCTGAAGCATAAGCCCGAAGCCAAGATCGCGATGCTCTATCAACACGACGATTTCGGCGGCGACTACGTCACCGGCGTCAAGGACGTGCTTGGGCCGGACTTCGACAAGCGGGTCGTTACCGCGACCTATGAAGTGTCCGATCCGACGGTCGATTCGCAAGTGCTCGAATTACAGGCCTCCGGCGCCAACGTGTTGATCTTCGCCGGTACGCCGAAATTCGCGGCCCAGACCATCCGCAAGGTCTACGACATAGGTTGGCATCCGCTGTTCTTCATGGACAATGTCTCGATCGCGGTCGATTCGACGATGAAGCCGGCCGGGCCGGAGAAGGCGATCGGCATGCTGTCCTCGACCTACAGCAAGGACCCCGGCGATCCCGCCTGGGCGCATGATCCCGATACCGAGCTCTATCGTTCGATCGTTCGGAAATACATTCCCGGGATCAATCCCAACGATTTCAACTACGAGAATTCGTGGGGCATGATGCTGACCCTGATGCAGGTGCTGAAGCAATGCGGCAACGATTTGTCGCGCGAAAACATCATGCGCCAGGCGGCAAACATCCATAATCTGACCCTACCGTCGCTATTGCCGGGCATCGCGCTCAACACTAGCCCAACCGACTACCACCCGATGAAGCAGATGCAGTTGCAGCGCTGGGACGGCAAGAGCTGGGTGCGCTTCGGCGATCTCATCACCGGCGGCGGATCGTAACCCCGTGGCCCGCCTCCGGCTTATTCCCGACAATCTCCAGATCGAGATCGCGCCCGAGCAGACCGTATTGGCGGCGGTGCAGAACGCCGGCGTGCCGATCGCGTCGGCGTGCGGCGGCAACGCGCAATGCTCGACCTGCCGGGTTTGGATTGTCGACGGCATAGAGAATTGCGCGCCGCGCACCGAGCCCGAGGCACAAATGGTCGCGCGGCTTCATCTCCCCGACAATCTCCGCCTGGCCTGTCAAACGCGCATCGCCGGCCCGGTCACCCTGCGCCGATTGGTGCTCGACGACGCCGATCTCAATATCGCGAGCCTCTTGGGCAAAGGCTCGCAATCGCGCGTCGGCGAGCAGAAGCCGCTCGCCGTGCTGTTCTCCGACATCACCGGCTTTACCGGGATTTCCGAGAAGCTGTCGCCGTACGACGTGCTGTTCCTGCTCAACAAATATTTTTCGGCGATGGGCGCGATCGTTGACGAGAATCGCGGCTATATCGACAATTTCATCGGCGACGGGCTGATGGCCCTGTTCGGCGTGGAGAACGAGCCTGACTTCGCCCTGCTCAGCGTCAAGGCGGCGCTCGACATGCTGCGCGCGGTCGACCGGCTGAAGCCCCAATTCGCCGGAACCTACGGCATCGATTTCGACATCCGCATCGGCATCCATTACGGCGAGGGCGTCTTGGGCTCGCTCGGCTGGGGCACGCGCCAGCGGCTCACCGCGATCGGCGACGTCGTCAATATCGCCAGCCGCATCGAAACCGCGAACAAAGAGGCGGGAACGCGGCTTCTGATCTCGGAGCCGCTTTATCAGGTCGTGCATGACGAGGTGGACATCGAGGACTACGTCCGGCTGCGGCCGCGCGGCGCCACCGATCGCATGACGCTTTATGCCGTGCGGGCCCTGACCACGGCTGCGGCCGCGCGTCTCTCAACCGCCGTCAAGGCGCCGGCCGTCGCGACGGGCGACGCCAAGCCCGCCGTCGCCGCTGCATCGCCGATCCCGGTGCGCGTCGTCGCGGGCGAGACGTATTACTGGTGCGCGTGCGGCCATTCGGGCAACCAGCCATTTTGCGACGGCAGTCACGCCGCGACCCGTTTGACGCCTCTCTCGTGGCGCGCCGCAAAGACGGGGATGGAGCTGCTGTGCCAGTGCAAACAGACGGCGACGCCGCCCTATTGCGACGGCTCCCATCTCTGGATCGGTGAGACGCCGCCGGCGCCGCCGACTATCACCCAATGACGCGGATGCGGCGACGATGACCGAGATATCCGGCTCGCGACGGAAGGCGGTACTTTACCTAGTCGGCAGCCTCGCGTTCGTCGCCATCGGGCTATGGGAGCTTCGCCATTTCGACGGTCGCATCGGAACGCCGCATTTCGTGCTGGCGTTCTTCGGGCTTTGTGCCGTCGTATTCGCAGCTGTGCTGATCCGGCCGGAACGGCTTGTGCTCGACGATGAAGGCTTTACGAGGCGGGGCGGGATTGTCTGGTCGCCGAAAAAAATCTACTGGCGCGATGTCGATCGGTTTTTCGTGTACCGGGCCGCTTGGGGCGTGAAGATGGTTGGGTTCAACTACAAGCCCGGCGCGCGCGACGTTCCATCGACGGCCAAACTTAATCGCCTATTCGGCGCCGAAGGAGCACTCTCGACGTTCTGGGCCCGGTCCCCGGAAAAGATGGTCGAGGAACTGAATGCTTACTGTTCGCGGGCGATGAGCAACGGAGTCAGCGCGTCGCGGTAGCCCCCGGCTCGATCGGGAATCCGGCCTCGCGCCAGGCCTTGACGCCGCCGTCGAGGGCGACCGTGCGCATGAAGCCGAGCTGGCGTAGCGTCGCGGCGGCGAGCGTCGAGATTTTGCCGAATTCGCACGCCACCACGATGCGCAAGGTCGGGTCCGGCAGTTCCTCGTTGACGCGCAACTCCAACTGGCCGCGCGGAATGTGCTTCGCGCCCGGAATGTGGCCCATGTCATAGGCGCCCTTCTCGCGGACATCGAGCACCGCGACGTCGTTGCGCCGCGCCGCGAGTCGGGCATTGAGTTCCGCCAATGACATGAACGGCACGGACGCGCCCGCTTCCGCCAGAAGCTGCGTCACCGTCTTGCCGCCCGACATGTTGGTGCGCAACGCCTCGGTGATGTGGTCGGGCGCCGACAAATTCAAATGCTTCATCATGTCGACGAAGGCCGCACGCTCGCGCTTCTGCAGGCGCGGATTGTTCGCGATCTCGTCGCCGATGGTGGTGTGGGAGCGGCCTTTGTAGTCGTGCGCGGGATAGACGTTCAGCGCCGGATCGAGCGTCAGCACTTTGCCGAACAGGCTGTCGTAAAGCTGGTCGGGGTCGCCGGTCGGCAGATCGGTGCGGCCGGTGGCGCCGATCAACAGCGTGTCGCCGGTGAAGACCCGGTCCTCGACGATCCAGCACACCGAATCGCGCGTGTGCCCGGGCGTGTGAATGGCATGCAGGCGAAGCCGGCCGACGGCGAGCATCTCGCCGTCGTCGACGCGTAGGCCGGCGAACGGCGCCGGGCTTTCGTGGTGCATCACCACCGGGACGTTCAACTGTCCCGCCAATTCCTTCGCCGCCGAAAATGATCCGCGTGTGTGTGCGTGTCGATGACGTAGTGGATCCGGACGCCGCCTTGCGACGCCAAGGCGAGGTAATGGTCGATCTGGCTGATTTCCGGGTCGATCAGCGCAGCGATGCGCGTGTCGGCGCAGCCGATGAGATACGATTGGCACCCGCCTGTCGCGACTTGTTCGAAGATCATGGCTCCCCCTCTTGCCGCGGACCCGAACGTGCTTGTAATGACGCGTCCGGTCCGTCACCGCAAGGGGGACTTGCGGCGCGGCCGGGCTACGCCCGAATCTCCACCGGCGTGCCGATGGCGACCGCGTCCCACACCGTCTCGATCGCCTTGTTGCCGACCGAGATGCAGCCGTCGGTCCAATCGGTGAAATAGCCGATCGGGTCGGTGTGGCCGAACCGCGCCGGCATGCCGTGGATGCAGATGTTGCCGCCGGCCTTGACGCCTTGTTCTTCCGCTTCGATGCGGTCGATCTCGTTGGGGTAATTGAGGTGCAGCGACAAATGATAGGGTGAAGCGCTGTTGCGCCCGTCGACCATGTAGAAGCCTTCGGGCGTGCGGCCGTCGCGCGCCGTCATTTTCGGCCCGATCGGGTGCTCGCCGAGCATGATGTGGAAACTGTCGATGACCTTGTCGCCGCTCATCAGGTCCATCGTCCGCCGGCTTTTGTAGACGGTCACCTTATCGGCCTTGGGTGCCTGAGCCCGCGCGCCCCGCGTCACCAATCCGACAATACCAACCACGAACGCGGACAACACAGTCCGCCGCGAATGCTTGTCCATCACTAGGCAAAATCCCCGCCTGAGTCGCGTCTCTTGGCGGGGACTATAGCGCAAGCCGAGACCGGATTCAGCCGCCGATCTCGGGCTCCGAGTCACGATGCTTTTTCACCATCCCCTTGAGGCGATGGGCGTAATCCTCGAGCTGCCGCCGTGCCTCGTCGAACGCGTCGCGCACTGCCACATAGATGTCCTCATGGGCGTGATGCTCGTCCGGGTGGCGTTTCGACACGATGGTCTTGCCCGGCACCGTCAGATCGACGCGCAGATAATAGAGCTTGCCTTTGACATGCGCCCGCCCTGTCGACTCGACCACCACCTTGCACGACACGATATTGGGAAAAAACTTGTCCAGGGCCGCCGCGCGCTCGCGGATTTTGGTCTCGACCGTCTCCGAGACCGGCATGTTGCGGAACGTGATCTGCGGCGCCGGCATGATTCCTTAAATGGGGGTGAAGGCCAGAACCAGGTAGCCCCCGGCGATCGCCAGGTTGCCGTACCAGAGATTCTTATGGAGAAAGCGCATTTCGCCCACGGGCATCGCGCCCGCAGGGAACTGCCACCAGGTATGAGCGAGGCTGGGCACAGTGCCGCACCACAGCGCCAGGAGCAGCGCCGCATACATTGCGGCCGCAGGAATGAACAAGCAAATCGTCCCCGCCGCTTCCAGCACGATCACGATCGGCAGCAGCACGCGCGGCATCGGCAGACCGATTTTGTTGGTCATCAATCCGATCGTGTCGTTGAACCCGGTGGTGTTGTTCCAGACTCCGACCGCCATGTAGAGCGCGAGCAAAATCCGCCCTAACCACTCCGCGGCATGTTCCCAACCCATGACGTTCCCCCGTTTTTCTTGGTGGCGAAGCTTAGCGCGGATCACGGACGGCGCAAATATCGGCGCCGCCTTGACCCTCCCGGCGAATCGGCAGACACCGCCGAATCATGCTGGTTCGTGGGGGATCGGCGGCATTATTGCTCGTGGTCGCGTTCGCGCTGGCCGGCTGCGGCTTGTTCGGCGGCGGCAAGGAACGCGCCGGCGACGCATGCCTCGACCAGCTCGAATCCGAGCATGTCGCGTTTAAGCCTGCGCCGATCCACGCCTCGAGCTCGGCCTGCACCATCGACAACCCGGTCCGCGTCACCGATGCCGCGATGAGCTGGCGCCCGGCGGGGCTGCTGGCCTGCGGTTTCGCGGCCCGGTTCGACCAGTTCCTCGCCAAGACGGCGGAGCCGCTGGCGAAGCGGCGTCTCGGCGCGTCGATCGTGTCGATGCGCCAGCTTGGCACGTATTCCTGCCGCCACATGGTCGGCGGCAAGCATATGAGCGAACACGCGCGCGGCCTCGCCATCGATGTCGCCGGGTTCTTCCTGTCGGACGGCCGCTATGTCTCGGTCGAGACCGATTGGCACGAGGGCGGTCGCAAGGAGGCGTTCCTCCACGATTTCGCGCGCGACGCTTGTTCCAAGTTCGGCGTGGTGCTGACGCCCGACGCCAACAGCGCGCATTTCAACCACATCCATATCGACGCCGGCCGCTACAAGGTGTGCGGCATGCGCCGCGCCGACGGCACGCTGCCGCCGGAACTCGCGCATGTGACGGCGGAAAGCGGCGACAGCGCCGCTGCCCCGCCGCCCGCCCACGAAAACATCGCGGACACGGGCGCGGAATAGCTAATCCTCGATCAGCGAAACCCAGTCGGTGCTGACCGGCGCCCGGGCGATTTCCTCGTAGAGCAGCCGCGCTTCGGCGGCGGGGCCGGGGCGCTCGCCGAGCGCGCGGATTTCGACGACGTGGTCGGCGCGGCCGAAACGCAGCGAGACCCGGTTGCCGATGCGCGCCAGGTGCGACGCCTTTACTTCGCGCCCGTCGACCAGCACCGATCCGTCCTCGATCATCCGCGCCGCGAGCGAGCGTGTCTTGGCGAACCGCGCCTGCCACAACCATTTATCGAGCCGCAACCCGTCGCTCATCGTTTGAGGTTCAGTTCCTTGAGCTTGGCGAACGGATTGTCGGCGGCGATCTCGGCGCGGCGGGGCCGCGGCAGCGTCCGGCGGTGGCGTTTCGCAAGCTGACCGGGCCGCGCGTGGAAGGTGACGGCGCCAGCGGCATCGGCGACTGCGCGATAGCCGAGCACGGGGAGCATCGCCGGCAATTCTTCGGGCGGCGCGCCCGCAAGCTTCGCCAGTTCCGGTGTCGTGGCGAACGGGCCTTGGCGGCCGAGCCGCCGCAAGGTCGCGGCCAGCGTCTCGACGCGATCGACGCGCAGCACGCGCTCGCCCAATAGCACAAAGCCGAGCGCGGCGTAGAATTCTTCCGATACCGCGGGATCGCGCGGCGCCGCAGTGCCCTTGGGCAGTTCCGGCAGGCTCGCGCCGCGCGCCACTGACCACAGCAGCGCCCGCAACGCCTGCGCCTTGGGCTTCAAGAGCGCGGGGACATAGAGATGGCGCGAGCCGAAATGCAGGCCGAGCCGCGCCATGGTCTTGCGCTCCTCAGGCGGCAACGACGCCGCGGCGTCGGCGATGGCGGCGCTCGGCACTACGCCGAGCTCTTCGGCGACCCGGAACAGAATCGCGCGCGCCTGGCCCGACCAGTCCGCGACGTTGCTGCCGAGGAACAACGGCGCCAACGCGCGCTGCAGCTCCGCGCGGACGAAATCCGCGAGCCGCCGGCGCACGCTCTCCCGCGCGGCGCCTTCGAGATGCTCGGCCTGCAACAACTCGACACGCGGCGTCAGCACGTCGTCGCCGACGCCGAGATACGCGACCGCCGCTTCGCGCCACGCAATCGTGCCGTCCGCCGCGAGACCGAACTCCGCGTCCGGTGCCGCGCCGAGCCGCCGCACCCGCGCCGCGATCTCGCCGCGCAACGCGCCGCGCGCCGCGGCCAGGACCGGCTTCGGCACGTCGCCATCGGGCGTGAAGCGGAACCCGTCGAGCCGGCCGATCGGTTCGCCTTCGACCACGACCTCGCCGGCGCCGTCGACCGAGGCAAGCAGATCGGCATGGTCGCCGCGCCGCCGCGCCAGAATGCCGGAATGACGGTCGACGAAACGCTGCGTCAGCCGGTCGTGCAGCGCGTCCGACAGCTTGTCCTCGATGGCGCGGGCCCGTTCCTGCCAATGTGCCGCCTCGGCGAGCCAGTCCGGCCGGTGGCTGATATAGGTCCAGGTGCGGATATGCGCGATGCGATTCATCAGCGTGTCGATGTCGCCGTCGGCACGGTCGAGCCGCGTTACCTGGCTGGCCACCCAATCGACCGGCAAGCACCCGGCGCGGCCGCGCAAATGGCGGAAGATCTGACCTAAGAGCCGCGCGTGCTGTTCCGACATCACTTTGCGGAAGTCGGGGATTTGGCACACTTCCCAAAGGAGGCGCACCGCGTCTCGGGTCGGCGCCAGCGCCGCGATCTCCGCGTCGCGCGCCAGCGCGGCGAGGGCCGCGTGATCGTCAGCGTCGCGGGTCGCGATCAGGCCGGGAAGGCGCGGCCGCGCGTCGAGGCTTTTCAAGAGCGCCGCCGGCGACGAAAAATCGAGCCTGGCGTTGCGCCAGAAGAGCCGCGGCAGCGGGTCGAAACGATGTTCCTCGATGGCTTCGACCAGCTCCGGCGCCAGCGGCGGCTCGTCCGCGGTCACGCCGAACGTGCCGTCGCTCATGTGGCGCCCGGCACGACCGGCAATCTGCGCGATCTCCGGCGCCGACAGGCGCCGCGGCGCGCGGCCGTCGAACTTCATCGTCTTGGCGAAGGCGACATGGTCGAGGTCCATGTTGAGGCCCATGCCGATCGCGTCGGTCGCGACCATGTAGTCGACCTCGCCGGCCTGAAACATGCCGACTTGCGCGTTGCGGGCGCGAGGGCTGAGCGCGCCCATCACCACGGCGGTGCCGCCGCGCCGGCGACGGATCGCTTCCGCCAGCTCGAACACTTCGGCGACGGCGAACGCCACCACGGCGCTGCGCGGCGGCAGGCGCTGGAGTTTCTTCTCGCCCGAATAGGTCAGCGTCGAGAAACGCGGCCGCGATACGAGCTGCGCCTCGGGTACGAGGCGTTTCAACAGCGGCTTGATGGTGTCGGCGCCGAGGAACATGGTCTCGGCGGTGCCGCGCGCATGCAGCAGCCGATCGGTGAAGACATGGCCGCGCTCGGGGTCGCCGCAGAGCTGAATCTCGTCGATTGCCAGAAACTCGACGGCACGGTCGAGCGGCATCGATTCGACGGTGCAGACGAAATAGCTGGGGCTGGGCGGGAGGATTTTCTCTTCGCCGGTGATGAGCGCGACGCGGCGCGCGCCTTTGATCTTGGCAACCCGGTCGTAATTCTCGCGCGCCAGGAGCCGCAGCGGAAAGCCGATCATCCCGGTCTGATGACCGAGCATGCGCTCGATGGCGAGGTGGGTCTTGCCGGTATTGGTCGGGCCGAGAACGGCCGTCACGCGCGGGACCGAGGACACGCCCTTTAGTTCAGCACGATTCCGGCGAAAGGCAAGAGCGGTCGGATCAATCCGTGCCGATCATCACGTCCGAGGCCTTGATGACGGCGAAGGCCTGTTGGCCGCGCTTCAGCTTCAGCTCGGCGACCGCCTCGTTGGTGATCGAGGCGGTGATGACGTTGCCGCCGCCGATATCGACGCGGACATGCGAGGTGGTGGCGCCTTTTTTGACGGTGGCGATGCGGCCTTTGATGACGTTCCGCGCGCTGAGCTTCATGGTTTCTCCGGGGATGGGGCGACGGCGGCGCGATAGCCGCGCCGCCCGATAAAGCCGGTGTCGGAACTATAGCGTCCGGGACCGGGCCGCGACAACCGGGCGGCCCTTGCATCGGGCGACCCACTTACCCCATATCTTCGCCGGTTCATACGTCACGATCGGGGCACCGGGTTTTATGGCACAGGAAACACGCACATTTCAGGCGGAGGTCAGCCGCCTCTTGGACATCGTCGCGCACTCGCTTTACAGCCAGAAGGAAATCTTCCTGCGCGAACTGATCTCGAACGCGTCCGACGCTTGCGACCGGCTGCGCTATCAGGCCATCACCAAGCCCGAACTCATCGCCGACGATCCGGAGCTCGCCGTCACCCTCACGCCCGACAAGACGGCGAATACGCTCACCGTCGCCGACAACGGCATCGGCATGAGCCATGACGAACTGATCGAAAATCTGGGCACCATCGCACAGTCCGGCACCGCCAATTTCGTCAAGAGCCTGTCCGGCGATTCGAAAAAGGACATGGCGCTGATCGGCCAGTTCGGCGTCGGTTTCTATTCCGCTTTCATGGTGGCGAAGCGCGTCGAGGTCGTGTCGAAGAAAGCGGGAGAAAGCGAAGCGTGGCGCTGGTCCTCCGACGGCAAGGGCGAGTTCACGATCGAGCCGGCCGAGCAGGCGGTCCGCGGCACCACCATCACGCTTTATCTCAACGACGACGAAAAGGATTTCCTCGAGGACTACCGTATCCAACAGGTGGTCAAGACCTATTCCGACCACATCGCGCTGCCGATCCGGCTCGTCATCGGCGGCAAGACGAATACGATCAACGCCGCGTCGGCGCTCTGGATGCGGCCCAAGAGCGAAATCACGCCCGAGCAGTACAAGAAATTCTATCAAGACGCCGGGCATCAATACGACGAACCCTGGCTCACCATTCACGCCAAGGCCGAAGGTACGCTCGAATACACATTTCTTCTGTTCGTTCCCTCGACCAAGCCGTTCGACCTGTTCGATGTCGACCGCAAGAGCAAGGTCAAGCTCTATGTCCGCCGCGTCTACATCACCGACGACGCGCCGGGGCTGATTCCGCCGTACCTTCGGTTCCTGAAAGGCGTGGTCGATTCGGAAGACCTGCCGCTGAACATCAGCCGGGAAATGCTGCAAAACAATCCGATGCTGGCGCGCATGAAAACCCAGCTCACCAAGCGCGTCGTCTCGGAGCTGGCGAAAAAGGCCAAGGACGAGCCCGAATCGTACGCGACGTTCTGGGAAGCGCTCGGCGTGGTGCTGAAGGAAGGCATCTACGAGGATTTCGAGAACCGCGAGCTGTTATTGCCGCTGGTGCGGTTCCGCTCGACCGCGGTCGACCGGTTCACCTCGCTCGATGATTACGTCTCGCGGATGAAGCCCGGCCAGGACGCGATTTACTTCATCACCGGCGACAAGCTCGACGTGCTGCGGAAATCGCCGCAGCTCGAGGGTTTCCGCGCCAAAGGCGTCGAGGTCATGCTGCTGACCGACCCGGTCGACGAGTTCTGGCTCCCGTCACTGGGCGACTATCAGAAGCATGAATTCCGCTCGGTGACGCGCGGCGCGCCGGAGCTCGACAAGATCGAAACCCCCGAGAAGAAAGCCGACGAGGAAAAGAAGGACGAGCCGAAAACCGATATTTCGAGCCTGATCGCGCTCTTGAAGCTGACCCTCGGCGACGCGGTGCGCGACGTCCGCGTCTCGGAGCGGCTGACCGAAAGCGCGGTGTGCCTCGTCGCCGACAAAGAGGACATGGACCTCCACATGGAGCGGCTGTTGCGCCAGCACAACCGCGTTACGGGCGACACCAAGCGCATCCTCGAAGTTAACCCGAAGCACAAGCTGATCGCGCGGCTCGCCGTTTTGGCAGGCAAGGACGGCGCCGCCGACGATCTCGAGGACATGGCCTGGCTTTTGTTCGACCAGGCGCGGCTCTTGGAAGGCGAGGCGCTGCCCGACCCTGCCGCGTTCGCGACCCGAATGTCGGCGGCGCTGGAAAAAGGACTGGGCTAGCTCGACGGGCCGGGCAGGGTCGCGGCCGTCAGAATCGGTCCGGCACCGTCGAGCTGCAGCAACACCGCCGTTTCATCGCCGACGGCGCGGCTCGCCGGAACATCGAGGTCGAGCGCCGCGCCGCGCCATTCGCCGACCGACGTGAAGCTGCGGACCACCTGATAATCCTGCGCCGTGGCGCCTTCGTTTTCGCCGCGCAGCACCTTGGTTTGATGTTCGCGGTCGATGCCGACCAGCCAGACCGTCGCCGGCGCGGTGGCGGTTCCGGCGCCGATATGGATGTGGAAGCCGCTGTCGCGCTTTTCGAGCGACAGCGCCGGGCCGAGGCGCGGGCGTTGCCGCGCGGCGTGGAGCAAGGGCGCGATTCGCGCCGGCTCCGAGCCGACGCCTTCGCCGCTGCCGTCGATTACCATCTGCGGCGTGTAGACGTAGTGAAGACCGAGCCGCTGCCCATAGGCGCGCTGACGTTCCGCCGCCAGCGGCAGCGAATAGGGATCGGTCCAGCCGATATAGTTCCAGTAACCGATGTGGAAGCCGAGCGCGAGAATGCCGGGCTTCTTCGCCAATTCGCCGAGATAAGCGTCGGCCGGCGGACAGGAGCTGCAGCCTTGGCTGGTGAAGAGCTCGACGACCACGGGCGGCGCCGGCGTCACGTCGGCGGCATACGCCGGAACCGCCAAGGCGGCGAACCCCGCCGCAAGCCAAAGCGCCTTAGCCATGATGTTATCTTGCATAACGCCGCGCCGCGGCGCCAGTCACATGCCGTCACAAGCCGGTGAACGTTTGATTGCCGATTAATTCGGCGTGAGCGCGATGTCGGCGCTGACGGTCAGCGATATCGTGGTATCGCCGGCCTCGGCCGCGGGCGGTGGCGCGGCCCCGCCTGCGGCGCGCGCCATCATCATCGGCCGCGGCCCGCCGCCCGGCCGCGATACGTTGCCGACGCGAAGATTTTCGATCCGCGCTACTTTGAGGCGCAGCGTTGCGGCGATCTGGCTGGTGCGCTCGGTCAACGCGTTCAGCGCTTCGTCGGTCAGCGTCCGCTGCGCCGCTTGCAACGTCTCGCGCGCTATATCGAAACGCATACCGCCGACCGCGAGTCCGCCGGCCTGCAAGCGGCCGGTAAGATCGAGCGCCGCCGCGAAGTCCCGGCTGGTCAGCATTAGGTCCTGCATGGCGTGCCATTGCGCCGGTTGCGGCTTGCCGTCGGGACCGGTGGGCGTGATTTGATAGGTTTGATAGTTGCCGCTTGCCGGTTTCACGGCCGCGACCGCTTTCACCTCCGCCAACGCCGCCGCCATCCGGCGATTGACCTCGGCTTGTACCCGACCGGGATCGGCGCCGGTCGCCTCGGCGCGAAGCTCGACGGTCAGCTCGTCGCGCGGCGCGGTACGCTCGGCGGTCTGGTCGAGATGCAGGATGGTCGGCGCTGGATCGGCGAGCGCTGGCGCGGCGCATGCCAGCGCCGCCGCGAGACCGAGCGCCAAGCGGCGCACTACGCCGCCTTCATCATGTGGCGCAGCACGTATTGCAGGATGCCGCCGTGACGGAAATATTCGAGCTCGTCCAGCGTGTCGATCCGGCACAAGACCTGGATGGTCTCGGTCGTGCCGTTGGCGCGATGAATCTGGCACGGCAGCTCGATGCGCGGTTTCAAGCCCGACGCGATGTTGAGGATGTCGAACTTCTCCGTCCCCTCGAGCTTCAATGTCTGCCGCGTCATGCCGCGCGTGAACTCGAGCGGCAGCACGCCCATGCCGATGAGATTGGAGCGATGGATGCGTTCGATGCTTTCGGCGATCACGGCGCGCACGCCCAAGAGCCGTGTGCCCTTCGCCGCCCAATCGCGCGACGAACCCATGCCGTAATCCTTGCCGGCGATGACCACCAGCGGCACGCCCTCGGCCTGATACAGCATCGCGGCGTTGTAGATCGGCATCACCTTGCCGTCGGGCTGATGCTTGGTCATGCCGCCTTCGACGCCGGGCACCATTTCGTTGCGGATGCGGATGTTGGCGAAGGTGCCGCGCATCATGACGTTGTGATTACCCCGCCGCGAGCCGTAGGAATTGAACTCGATCGGCCGCACCTGGTGTTCGAGGAGGTATGTGCCGGCAGGACTATCGGTCTCGATGCTGCCCGCCGGCGAGATATGGTCGGTCGTGACGCTGTCGCCGAGCACCGCCAGCTCGCGCGCCTCGACGATGTCGGTCAGCGCCGGTGGTTCTTTCGGCATGTCGGTGAAATACGGCGGGTCGGCGATATAGGTCGAACCCGAATTCCAGGCAAACGTGGTGCCGCCGCGGACTTCGACCTTCTGCCATTCGGTCGGCCCCATGAACACGTTGCCATAGCGCTTGCGGAACATTGCGGGCGTCAGGCTCCGGCGGATCGTGTCGTCGATCTCCTGGCGCGCCGGCCAGATGTCGCGCAGATAGACCGGCTTGCCGTCGCCGCCCTTGCCCAGCGGCTCTTTGGTCAAATCGGTCTTGACCGATCCGGCCAGCGCGTACGCCACCACCAGCGGCGGCGAGGCGAGATAATTGGCGCGCACCTGCGGATGGACGCGGCCTTCGAAATTGCGGTTGCCCGACAGCACCGCCGCCACGACCAAGTCTTCTTTGTCGATCGTCTCCGCGATCGGCTCGGGCAGCGGTCCCGAATTGCCGATGCAGGTGGTGCAGCCATAGCCGACCAGGTTGAAGCCGAGCGCGTCCAAGTCCTTGTGCAGACCCGACGCGTCGAAATATTCGGTCACCACCTGGCTGCCCGGCGCCAGCGAGGTCTTGACCCACGGCTTGACCTTGAGCCCACGCTTCAGCGCGTTGCGCGCCACCAAGCCCGCGGCGATCATCACGCTGGGGTTCGATGTGTTGGTGCAGCTCGTGATGGCCGCGATCACCACGTCGCCGTCCTTGAGTGTGTAGTTAGCGCCGGGCACGGGCACCGGTCCGCCGGTTTTGGCGTTGTCGCGATTGGCCGCGAGCTTCGGCACCTCGGCGGCAAAGCCTTTGGCGACGCCGCCCAACGTGACGCGATCCTGCGGGCGCCGCGGGCCCGCCATCGCCGGCTCCACGTCTTTCAAGTCGAGCGTCAGCGTGTCGGTGAACAGGGGATCGGCCTGCGTTCCGTCATGCCATAGGCCCTGCGCCTTGGCGTAGGCCTCGACCAGATTCACTTGTGCGGCGTCGCGGCCGCTGAATTTCAGATAGTTGATGGTCTCGGCGTCGATCGGGAAAAAGCCGCAGGTCGCGCCGTATTCCGGCGCCATGTTAGCGATGGTGGCGCGGTCGGGCAGGCTCAGCGCCGCGAGGCCGGGCCCGAAGAACTCGACGAATTTGTTGACCACGCCTTTCTTGCGCAGCATCTGCGTCACGGTCAGCACCAGGTCGGTCGCGGTGGCACCCTCGGCCAGTTTGCCGTCAAGGCGAAAGCCGACGATCTCCGGCAGCAGCATCGATATCGGCTGACCCAGCATCGCGGCTTCTGCCTCGATGCCGCCAACGCCCCAACCCAGCACGGCGAGCCCGTTCACCATCGTGGTGTGGCTGTCGGTGCCGACCAGCGTGTCGGGATAGACGATGGTGCGGCCGCCTTCTTCGGTGCGCCATACCACTTGCGCCAAATATTCGAGATTGACCTGATGGCAGATGCCGGTGCCGGGCGGGACGACGCGGAAATTGTCGAATGCTGCTTGGCCCCATTTGAGGAACGCGTAGCGCTCGTGGTTGCGCTCGAATTCATATTCGACATTGCGGTGGAACGCGTTGTCATTACCGAACACGTCGACCATGACGGAATGATCGATGACGAGGTCGACGGGCGACAACGGGTTGATGCGCTGCGGGTCGCCGCCGAGCTTCACCATCGCCTGGCGCATTGCGGCGAGATCGACCACCGCCGGTACGCCGGTGAAGTCCTGCATCAACACCCGCGCCGGGCGGAACGCGATCTCGCGGTCGGATTTGCGCGGACCGAGCCATACCGCGACCGCCTTGATGTCGTCGATCGACACGGTGCGGCCGTTCTCGAGCCGCACCAGATTCTCGAGCAGCACCTTCATCGAATAAGGGAGGCGCGACAAATCGCCCAGCTTGGCCTTGTCGGCCGCGGCGGGAAGGCTGAAATAATCGAAATTCTTGCCGTCGACGGTGAGGGTTGTCCGGGTTTTGAGGGAATCTTGGCCGATGACTGACACGGGGAATGTGCCTCCCTTCCGACGGCGCTCTGAGGCTGACGACACGGTGTGCTTACCATGGCGGGTGTCGCGGGCGCCATGTCGCACCGCGCCGCACCCATTATGGCTGCATGCAGCGGGATCAAAATACCATTATTTCGCCATGTTTTGAGCAAACGCCGGTCGGATTCGGTTTTCATATTTTTGGGCGAGGGCCGATTTCATTCGTCCCTTACCTCCGTAGCGGTCCATCCCCCCGACCGCTCGTCTCAGCGGCCCCGGTTTCCCCCAACCGGGGCCGTTACCTTTCTGGCCTCGGCGAATCCCCCTATGATCGCGCCGTATGGATCGTCCCGGAAATTCCTGGTTTAGCGCGGCGGATCTGGCCTGTCGCCGCGGCGAGCGGTTGGTATTCACGAGTCTGTCATTCGCGCTTGCTCCTGGCCAAGCGCTGATCCTGCGCGGCCCCAACGGCAGCGGCAAATCGAGCCTGTTGCGGCTGATGGCCGGCCTGAGCCCGCCGGAACAAGGCGAATTGTCGTGGGGTGGGGCGAATATCGCGGACGATCCGGCGGCCCATCGCGCCCGTCTGCACTTTATCGGGCATCTGGACGGCATCAAACCGGCCCTCAGCGTGTCCGAAACGCTTCGATTCTGGGCCGGCATGCGCGGTGGACCGGATCGCGTTCCGAACGCGCTGGACCATTTTCGGCTCGGCCGTCTTGCAACTCTGCCGTGTCGATTCCTCTCGGCGGGCGAACGCAAGCGGCTGGCCCTGGCGCGCCTGATCGCG
>JASHUX010000371.1 GCA_030039775.1 Alphaproteobacteria bacterium
CCGAGGCGCGCGCCCGCAATTGCTCGGGCGAAATATAGCCCGGCGGGCCGAGGAAACGGCCGGTCGTGCGCGCCGCGTCCTCGAAGTAGTAGCGGATATGCTCCTTGCATTCGCGCTCCGCGACCTCATCGCTTTCGGCGACGTAAACGATGACGTTCATCATCGCCTTGTCGGGCGTGAATTCGTGCCCGTATTTCGGCGATTCCTCGCGCAGCCGCTGGAACGCCTTTTCCTGCGCCACGATCGGGACGAACACCGAAGAATAGCCGAGGCCGTAGCGCGCGGCGAGGTCGATGGTTTCGGGGCTGCCGGCGCCGACCAGCGCGATCTTGGGATGCGGCTTCTGCATCGGCCGCGGCCACGGATTGAGATAGCGGTAATTGAAGAACTCGCCGTTGAAGGTGGTCGGCCCGTCTTTCGTCCACGCCTGAAGAATGACGTCGAGCGCCTCGCGGAAACGCGCGCGCGCCTCGGTCGGATTGATCATCGTCGTCGACCAATATTCCATGCCGGTGCCGAGCGGCATCGCGATCTCGAGCCGTCCGCCCGACATCACGTCGAGCATGGCGTAGGCTTCAGCGATGCGGTGCGGCATTTCGAAATTGAGCGGCACGCCGAAGACGCAAATCTTGGCGAACTTGGTCTGCGGGATCAGGGCCGCCGCCATCAGCGTCACGACCGGCGTCATGCTGTAGACGGTGTTGTGATGCTCGTTGATGCCGAGTCCGTCGAAGCCGAGTTTGTCGGCCAGCACCATCTCGGACATATAGCGCTTGTAAAGCTCGTAGCCCTTTTCGGGATTGAAGTTCTTGTTGGAATAATCGACCCACAGCGATTCGTATTTCTTATGATCCGGCGGCAGATCGATGTAGTGCATGAAATGGAAGGTGTAGAACTGCAGATCGTCTTGCCATTTCGCCATGAAATCCTCCCAGCGGGTCGCGGCGTCTAGATAAGCGGGGCCGGACCGACGCCGATTACTTGGCGCGCAGCCGGATCGTCGTATTTTTTCGATAGGCGAACGTCGAATTCCTCACCGATATGCTTTATAATTATTGAGGAATTAAACGGTTGGCTCCTATTGTTGTCAAGGCAAGATAGGCGGCCGTAAAGGGGAGGAGCATGGCAAAAAGCCATATCGCCGATCTCGGCACCATCATCGCCGACCTGGAGGCCCACGGCCGCCTCGCGCGTATCAAGACCGAGGTCGATCTCCATCACGACCTCGCCGGCATCGCAGCCAAGCTCGAAGGCGGCCCGCGCGCGGTTTTGTTCGAAAAGGTGAAGGACCGGTTCGCGCCGGTGTTCGCCGGGCTTTACTGGTCGCGCGACCTACTCGCGGATTTGCTGCGGCGCGACGAAGCGACCTTGCCGCAATATGTCGCCGACTGCATCCGGCGCTGGCAGGTGAAGCCGCGCCCGCCGGTCCTGGTCAAGGACGGGCCGGTTTTCGAGGTCAGCGAGTTCCACGTCGATCTGACGCGCTTGCCGATTCCGGTTCATGCGCTGAAAGACGGCGGCCCTTATTTCGACGCCGGCGTGGTGATCGCAATCGACCCCGAAAACGGCGTGCGCAACGCCTCGATCCAGCGCTTTATGGTCGAGAACTGGAACACGCTCCACGTCAATATCGACGCGGGACGGCATCTGGAACTGTACCTCAACAAGGCGGCGAAGCTCGGCAAGTCGCTGCCCTTCTCGCTCAATATCGGCGTCGGGCCGGGCCTGCATTTCGCGGCGGCGACACCGGCGGAAGCGGCGCCCGCCGACACCGATGAGCTCGGCATCGTCACCGAATTTGACGGCGCGCCCTTGGAGCTGGTCGAGGGCAAGCGCCTCCCGGTGCACATGGTTGCGAATGCGATGTACGCGCTCGAATGCGAAATGATTCCGGGCGAGCTCGGCGACGAAGGCCCGTTCGCGGAAGTGACAAATTACTACGCCAAACGCGCGCCGCGTCCGGTGGTGCATGTCCGTGCTATCCATCGCCGCGAGCGGCCCATCTTCCAGACCATTCTGTCCGGCGCCGAAGTGTGGAACTCGGTCGGCTTGCTCGGTGAGGCCAATGTGCTCGCGATGCTGCAGCGCCAGGTGCCGGGCGTGACCGATGTTTATTTCAGCCATGGCGGCTGCGGCTTCTATCACGCCGTAGTGCAGATGAATCAAAAGCGCACAGGCTGGTCGAAGCAGGCGATCATGGCGGCGTTCGCCGCGTTCCCGCCGCTGAAGATGGTCACGGTGGTCGACGACGACGTGAACATCCGCAGCGCCAGCGACGTCGAATGGGCGATGGCGACACGGCTCGATCCCGCGACCGGCATCGTTACGTTCGAGAAGGCGTTCGGCCACGGCCTTAATCCCAGCTTCCCCGACTATGTCGGCGCCAAGGTCGGCTTCGACTGCACGCGGCCGGCTCCCTATACCGCCGACTACGATCGCGCGGCCTACAAGCCGATGACGCTCGACGGCATCGAACTGACCTTGCCCGAGGTCAAGCGCCCCGTTGCGTCGGTGCCGGCGATCGACGAACCCGCCGCCGCGCAGGAAACCGCGCGGACCAACGGCCATGCCAAGCCGCAAAACGGACACGCCAAGCCGGTGCGCAAGGCGGTCGCCGCGGCACGCAAGCCCAACGTCGTGGTTAGACGGCGCATCTCGGCCGGCGCCAAGCCGGCCAAATCGTCGCGCCCCGTGAAGAAGCGGCCGCCGTCACACCGCCCCACGGGCGGCGCCGCGATGTAGAAATTCGTCCATCGCCTCCAACGAGGCGAGACGGACAACGATTTTACCACGCGCTTCCTCGGCATCGATGCGGCGGCGAATGTTCGGCATCCACTCCCGGTCGATGCGCGCCATGTTCTCGAATAGGCCTTTGGTCGGCGGCATCGTCGGCTCGCCGGCGGGCGGATGTTCGATCTTGCCCGTGGCGTAGGCGATCTGGCGTTCCGCCGCGAGCCAGAAGTGCATCCATAGCGGCAAATCGATCAGGATAATCTCGGTGGCACGATTGAGCCGCGTTGGAATGGACTCGAAACTGCCGATGCCGTCGAGCAGCCAATCGTCCAGCGAGATCAATCGCGCATGCTCCGCCTCGTATTCGGCGATCGGCGCCCATTGCCAGCCCGGACGCCAGAGGAACGCGTCGATCTCGACATATGGCACGCCGCGGCGCGCCGCCAACGGGCGCGCCAGCGTGGACTTGCCGCCGCCGCTATTGCCGATCACCACAATGCGCGACACATGTTTATCCTATAAGCATCAATCGGGAGAGCGCCGATGCCCACCTTCACCCGCGACAGGATCGAGATTTACTACGAGGAATACGGTTCGGGCTATCCGATCCTGTTGTTCGCGCCGGGCGGCGTGCGCTCGGCGATCTCGTGGTGGCATCCAGCAGCCGACGGCACACCCCGGGCGTGGATGGACCCGACCGTCGCGCTAGCCAAAGACTATCGCGTCGTCGCGATGGATCAGCGCAACGCCGAGCATAGCCGCGCGCCGATCCGCGCCACGGACGGCTGGCGGGATTACGCGCAAGATCATATCGCGCTCATGGACCATCTCGGCCACCGGCGCTTCCACACCATGGGCGGCTGTATCGGCTCGTCCTATTGTCTGAGCCTGTGCGAGATGGTGCCCGACCGCATCAGCGCCGCGGTGCTGCAGAACCCGATCGGCTTCGCGAACGACAATCGCGACATCTTCAAGAACAAAGAATGGTCGGCGGCGATGCTGGCGCGCGACAAGGACCTGACGCAGGCGACGCTCGACAGCTTCTTCAACAACATGTTCGGCGGCGACTTTACTTTCAACACCACCCGCGATTTCGTGCGCCGCTGTCAGACGCCGCTTCTGGTCATGCCCGGCGACGACCCGCCGCATCCGCAAGTCGTCGGCGAGGAGATCGCCAAGATCGCGCCCAAGGCCGAGCTGCTGCGCGACTGGAAAGGCGCCGACAAGGTCGTGAAAGTGACGCCGATCGTGCTCGATTTCCTCAAGCGCCACACGCCGCGCGCCTAGCGGCGTTCCCGCCCCATCGCGTTACTCCGCGGCTTGGCGCGCGGCGAACTGGTGCAGGCCGTAGAGCTTGGCGGCGTTGTCGTGGGTCAGCTTGCGCACCACGTCGGCCGGCAGATGTTTCATCTGACGCTCGACCGTGGCGTGGCTGTTCGGCCAGATGCTGTCGGGATGCGGATAGTCCGACGCCCACAGCACCTTGTCGTCGCCGTAATATTTCGAGAGGTCCATGGCGACATGATCCTCCTGGAAAGTGGCGTAGACCTGGCGCTTGAACAGATCGCTCGGCTTGGTGACGAGATCGATCCCGCCTTTTTCCGCCCAGAACTCCTTGCCCTCCCACAGGCGCCAGTGCCGGTAGTCCATCTCCTGCACCACCCAGGGCAGCCAGCCGAGCCCGCCTTCGACCAGCAGGATCTTGAGCTTCGGGTGATGCTCGAGAATGCCCCACGCAAAAAGATCGACGAACGGATCGAGGAACTGGCCGATCAGCGCCTTGGTCACGGTGAAGGTGCCGGCGATCTGGCCCTGGCCCAAGGCACCTGGGCCCAGAAACACGGTGACGTGCCAGCTGAGGATCATGCCGCTCTCTTCCAAGAGCTTCCAGAACGGCTCCCATGCCTTGTCATGGATGCGCGGCTGCGCGATCGCGACCTGGAACAGCACCTGCTTGAAGCAGCCCTTGGCGATGAGGCGCTTTAATTCCTTCACCGCCGATTCCGGATATTCCGGCACTTGCGGCACGCCGATGAGCCGGTCGGGCATGACCGAGCAGAACTCTTCGAGCCAGTCGTTGTAGGCGGCGTAGCACGCGTCGCGCATCTCGGCGTCGCTATGATCGATCGACGTGACTGGCCCGAACATGACATGCGCCTCGACGCCATCGCGGTCCATGTCGGCGAGGCGCAGCTCCGCCACCGCCGGCCGCCGCTCGCTCTGGTCCTTGACGCCCCCGCGGTCGAACGCGTTGAGGAACGGCAGCTTCGGACGCGGCGTGATCTGCCCCTCAAAGCGGCCGCTCCAACCGCCCCAGACCTTGCCCTCGCACACCCATACCGGCCGGCCGTCGCGGCGCTCGATATGCGGCGCGCGGTCACGGAACTTCGCGGGAAGGCGCGAGGTCCACAAATCCGCCGGCAGATTGTTCAGGTCGAGATGGTCGTCGCAAGAGATGAAGCGATAGTCCACGAGCGCGATCCTTACGCGAGAGGGGAAATATATGATGAATCAATACCCGCGGCGCGAGCGGGTCAAGGGCTACCGTTGCCTTAGCAACGATTGACGAAAAAACCGCGCTCCGGGAGGAGCGCGGTTGCCGGAATGCGGAGGATTTGCGGCTTACTCGCCGTCTTCGGTTGTCGTGGTTGTTGTGGTTCGTTCGCTATAGGGCGGCACATCGACCGGCGCCGGCCCGTAGGTCGTGTGGGTCTGGGTGGTCGTGGTGCGGGCATTCAGCTCTTCGTTGCTGTCGTAGAAGGTCTGATGTCGCCCATAGCGATCGGTGCGCTCGGTCTCCATGCCGTCGGGACCGATCCGACGCGTGGTCGTGGTTTGATCGTAGTCGCCAGGCGGTGGTGGCGGGACTTCCGCCATCTGCGGCGGCGGGGCGCCCACGCCGACGTCATCGTCCGAAGGCGCCGGGGTCTGCGATGTCGTTATGGTGGTGGTCTGGCTCGAACCGAACGGCGTCGTCACGGTCTCGGTGCGCCGGTTGTAGTAGGTGCTGTCCTGGGCAAAGGCGGCGCCCGACATCAGGGCCAATGCCGCCACCCCGGCGGATAGGCTGCGGAACATGTTGATCCTCCTTCACGTAGCTCGGGCGGGCACACGCCCGCATCCCGCTTGAACGCGGGCGTTTCGGCGTTGTTCCGTCTGCATGGCAGGGTCAACCACGCATGGTTGAACGCGCGTGCGGGCACTGGAATCGCGCGGGTGCTTGTCATCGCGAAGGCGAGCGGACAGGATGATTTCAACCAAATGCAGGAGGCGCCTGTGAAGGCAGCGGACATGTACAAGGTCGACGGTTACGGCGCGATCGTGACCGGCGGCGCGTCCGGTATCGGTCTCGGCTTCGCCGAAGTGCTGGCGGAAAACGGCGCGCGCGTCACCGTTCTGGACGTCAACCGGGACGGCCTCGACAGAGAGACGAAGCGACTGAGGGACAAAGGCTGGGACGTGCGGGGCATGACCGTCGACGTCACCGATCACGCCGCGCTCGATCGTGCCTTCGACGAGACCGCCGGACTCTATGGCCGGCTCGATGTTTGCTTCGCCAATGCCGGCATCGATCCGGGCATCGGCTTCGTCAGCATCGACCGCACCAGGCGCGTTCCCGAGGGCGCCATCGAGAATTACGACGACGCGCGCTGGAACCGCGTGATCGAGCTCAATCTCAACGGCGTGTTCGCCACCATCCGTGCCGCGGCCCGGCACATGAAGCCGCGCAGGTCAGGCCGCATCGTCGTCACCACCTCGATGGCGGCGATGGAGATCGAAGCCGGCATCGGCGCCGCTTATATGGCCGCCAAGGCAGGCGCGGCCCACCTCATGCGCAACGCCGCGCTCGAGCTCGCGAAATATCAGATCACGGTCAACGCCATCGCGCCCGGCTGGACCATCACCAATATCGGCGCCGGCTGGATGCAGGATAAAAAGGTCCAGGACGAAGTCGGGCAATGGGTACCATTGCGCCGCGTCGCCTCGACCGAGGATTTGAAGGGCCTGGCGCTGTTTCTCGCGTCGCCGGCGTCGAGCTACATCACCGGCGCGCAGATCGTGGTCGATGGCGGTTGCCAGCTTGGCAACGTCTTCGACTAACAATCGTTCAGGGGGACTCGATGATCGTCGTTCACCATCTCAACAATTCGCGCTCGCAGCGCGTGCTGTGGCTGCTGGAGGAACTGGGGCTCGACTACGAGATCAAGTTCTATCAGCGCCAACCCAACATGCGGGCGCCCGCCGAACTGCGCGCCGTGCATCCGCTCGGCAAGTCCCCGGTCATCACCGACGGCGAGAACACGATCGCGGAATCGGGTGCGATCGTCGAGTATCTGGTGGAGGGCTACGGCAAAGGGCGTCTCGTGCCGCCGCCCGATACCAAGGCGCGGCTTCGCTATATCTATTGGCTGCATTTCGCCAAGGGCACGCTGATGCCGCCCTTGCTGATCAATCTGATCGCGAGCCGCATCGCCGGGCCGCAAGTGCCGTGGTTCGCGCGGCCGATCGCCAAGCGCATCGCCGCGAACATTCAGGACGGTTTCTCCGGCCCGGAGATAAAGCGCGACCTCGATTTCATCGAGAGCGAATTGGCGGACCGGCCTTATTTCTGCGGCGACGGGTTCACCGCCGCCGACGTGCAGATGAGTTTCCCGCTCGAAGCCGCGG
>JASHUX010000372.1 GCA_030039775.1 Alphaproteobacteria bacterium
GCTCGCCCTCGATCACGCCCGCGCCGTGCGCCCCGTCACGCGGCTGCACCATGCCGACGAGCCGGAGCGGCGCCGCGAGCGCGTCGCGGATCATGGCGAGATAGCGCGATTCGAAAATGTTGAGCGGCAGGCGCCCGCGCGGCAGCAGCAACACGCCGCCCAGCGGGAACATCGGAATCCGTTCGGGCAATTCTTCGGCACGGGGCTCGAACGGCGCCTTGCTCATGGTCAGGTCATGAGAACAGGATCGAGGACAGGCGCTTGCGCGTCTCCACGGTCAGCGGATCGGCGTGTCCCATCGCCTCGAAGAATTTGACCAGCTGCTTGCGCGCCGCCTGTTCGTTCCATTCGCGGGCGCGCTTCACCAGGCCGAGCAATTCGTCGATGGCGCGTTCGCGTTCGCCCGCGGCGAACAGCGCCACAGCGAGGTCGAGCCGCGCCTGATGATCCTGCGGATCGGCCTGGATGCGCGCCTCAAGCTCGGCGGTGGCGCCTTGCGCTTTGTGTCCGGCCTCGGCGACTTCGAGTGCGGCCCGCGCCGCCTGCACCTCGGCGTGGCTCGCCGCCGCGGCCGGAACATTGGCGAGGCGTTGCTTCGCCGCCGCTAGGTCCTTCTGCGCGATCGCGGATTTGGCGAGGCCGGCGATGGCCTCGGCATTGTCGGCCTCGTGCTGGAGGATTTGCTCGTAAATCTCGTCGGCCTGTTCCTGGTCGCCGGCCGCAACGGCCTCCTTGGCGACGGCCAGTGCTTCCTCGATGGGCGATGGGCCCGCGGCGCCGCCCGCGAGCTTGCCGACGAATTGTTTGACCTGACTGTCCGGCAGCGCGCCGACGAAGCCGTCGACCGGACGGCCGCCCTTGAAGGCATAGACCGCCGGGATCGACTGGATACGCATCTGCGCCGCCAGTTCCTGGTTCTCGTCGACATTGATCTTGACCAGCTTGACCGCGCCGCGCGCGTCCTTCACCGCCTTTTCCAAGGCCGGCCCGAGCTGCTTGCACGGCCCGCACCACGGCGCCCAGAAATCGACGATCACCGCCTGATCCTTCGAGCCGTCGATAACGTCGGCCATGAAGGTCGCGGTCGAGCCGTTTTTCACCAGATCGGCGGCCGGCGGTCCGCCGGCATTGCCGAGAATTGCGTCTACCATCACGCGTCCCCTATACCCGCGCCTAGAAAATGGCGGCAACCGCCCCGAGTTGCAAGCGGGGGTGATCTAACTATTCGCTCACCAGTGCGGTCAGCGCCTGGAATGCCAGCAACAGGCGGGCGAGGTCGGGCGCACGGGCGGTTTCGATCTCCTCGGCGATGCCGAGGAAATGATCGGCGGCGCTGCGGCGCCTTGTCAGGAGCGCATCGAGATCGCCCGCGGCAAGCCGCGTGATCGCGGCTTGGCCGCGATACAATTCCTCGATCAGGCTTTCGGCAGCGCGTTGCTGCCACAGGCCGGAACCGACCAACGCGCGGAGCTTCGAGACGATGCGGTCGAGCCGCAGCGCCGCGCCGACCGCGAAGAATTGCTTGGCGATGGCGACCGGATCGGGCGCCAGTTCGACAATGGCGAGGGCAGGATCGAGCAAATCGAGGCGCGCCACCTGCGCCGCCAGTGCTTCGGGTACGCCCTTGGCGCATAACGAGTCGCGCGCTTTGGCAAATTCGGCAAAGGCGTCTGGTGGGACAACGTCGCCGAGCCGGTCGGAGAGCGCCGTCACACCGGGCCGATAGCGCGAGATATCGGTCACGGCATCGAGCTGGCTCCGGCGTCGCAGCAGCCAGCCGGTCGCGACCCGCAACACGCGCCGCCAATCGTGCAGCATGTCGGTCTGGGTCGCGGCGTCGATCCTGTTGTCGAGCGCGCGGACCCCGTTCCAGATCGCGTCGAGATCGAACGCCCCGCACGCGATGGCAAAGGCGCGCGCGACGTCGCCGGCGTCGCGGCCGCTTTCCGCCATCTGTTCGTTGACGAAGGCGATGCCGCCGCGGTTCACCAGCTCGTTGGCGGCGACGGTGGCGACGATTTCGCGCCGCAGCCGGTGGCCTTCGATGCCGGCGCGGTAATCGCGCCCGAGGCTCGGCGGAAAGGCAGCGAATAGCAGCGGCTCGACCCCGGCGCTCTCTGGATAGTCCGTCGCCATCAGCAGATCGACCAGCCCATTCTTGGCGATCGACAACAGCACGCACAATTCCGGCCGCGTCAGATACGCGCCCGACCTGGCGCGTGCCGCTACCGTCTCATCGTCGGGCAAGAATTCGACCGCGCGATCAAGCTCCTTGCGGCGCTCGAGGTCGCGCATCAGCCGCACGTCGGCCTCGAACCGCTCGCGCTTCGCTGTTTCCGCCAAGGTCAGGGCTTGGCCCTGCGCGTCGTTGTCGGCGAGCACCAGCGCCGCGACCTCGTCGGTGAGGCCGTGCAATGCGTTGTGCCGCCCCGCCGCGTCGAGTTTGCCCGTGTGTACCAACAGATTGAGCGCGATCTTGATATTGACCTCGCGGTCGGAGGTGTCGACGCCGGCGGAATTGTCGATCGAATCCGTGTCGATGCGGCCGCCCTTGAGCGCGTATTCGATGCGACCAAGCTGGGTCACGCCGAGATTGCCGCCTTCGCCGATCACCGGCGCGCGCACATCGCGCCCCTCGATCCGGCACGCGTCGTTGGCCCGGTCGCGGACCTCGGCATGGCGCTCGCTCGATGCTTTGACATAGGTGCCGATGCCGCCGAACCACAAGAGATCGACCGGCGCGGCCAGGATCGCGCGGATCAGCGAGGCGGGGTCGAGGGCGGCCGCCGCGATGCCGAGCCGTTCCCGCACTTGCGGCGAGAGCGCGATCGATTTCATCGTGCGCGGATAGATGCCGCCGCCGGGCGACAGAAGTTTCGCGTCGTAATCGGCCCAACTCGAGCGCGGCAAATGGAACATCCGTTCGCGCTCGGCATAGGTCTTTGCCGCATCGGGATCGGGGTCGAGGAAAATGTGCCGGTGATCGAACGCCGCAATCAGCCGGATATGGCTCGATTGCAACATGCCGTTGCCGAACACGTCGCCCGACATGTCGCCGACACCGGCGACGGTGAAGTCGGTAGCCTGGATGTCGGTGCCGCGCTCGCGGAAATGGCGCTTCACCAGCTCCCACGCGCCGCGCGCGGTAATGCCCATGTCTTTGTGGTCGTAACCCTCGGAGCCGCCCGAGGCGAACGCGTCGCCGAGCCAGAAGCCGCGTTCGATGGCGATGCCGTTGGCGATGTCGGAGAAGTTGGCAGTGCCCTTGTCGGCGGCGACCACGAGATAGGGATCGTCGCCGTCATAGCGCACGATGCTGGGCGGCGTGACCACGGCGTCGCCGGCGTAATTGTCGGTGATGTCGAGCATGCCGTCGAGCAACGTGCGGTAACATCGCACCGCCTCCTCTTGGAGCTTGGCGCGGTCGGCCGGCGGCTGCTTGATGACGAAGCCGCCTTTCGAGCCGGTCGGGACGATGACCGAGTTCTTCATCACCTGCGCCTTCATCAGGCCCAGGATCTCGGTGCGGAAATCCTCGCGCCGGTCCGACCAGCGAATGCCGCCGCGCGCCACTAGGCCGGCGCGCATATGCACGCCCTCCATCCACGGGCTCGACACGAAAATCTCCACCAGCGGGCGCGGCAGCGGCAGCAGATCGAGCTCCGCGCTGGCGAACTTGACGGAGATATACGGCTTGTTCTGGAAGAAATTGGTGCGCAGCGAATGGCGCATCAGCGTCAGGAAAGCGCGCAGGATGCGGTCGTCGTCGAGGTTCGTCACCTGATCGAGATCGGCCTCGATCTGGGCGGCGATCTTGTCGCTTTCGGCCTTGCCGTCCGTCCGCGCGGGGTCGAACCGCAGCCGGAACAACAACGCCAGGTTCGCCGCGATGCCGCCGTAGCGGCCCAGCGTCTCCTGGATATAGGCGAGGCTGAAGCTGGTGCCGGTCTGGCGCAGGAACCGCGCGTAAAGCCGCAGCACCGCGACCTCGCGGCTGTCGAGCCCGGCGGCGAGCAGCAGTCGGTTGAAGCCGTCGTCTTCGGCCTGGCGGGACAGGATCGCGGCAAACGCAGTCTCGAGCCGCATCCGCTCGCGCGCGATGTCGACCGGTCCCGCGAGACTGTCGGCGGAGAAATTCTGGTACATCACCAACCCGTCGGGCAACGCGATGCCAAACGGGTTTTCCTCAGTGACACGCAGGCCCAAATTCTCGAGTTGCGGCAGGATGTCCGACAGCGCCATCGGCGTATCGCGCCCGAACAGCTTGAAGGTCAGGTGATGCAGGGCCCCGTCCGCCGCCGGCGCAAAGGCAAGCGCGAACGGCGCGCCGGCCGCGACCTTTTCCGCGAGCGCGATGTCGTCAAGCGCCGTCTGCGCCGAAAACCGCGCGCGGTACCCCGCCGGGAAAGCATGACGATAGCGCGCGAACGTCGCAGCGGCTGCTTCCTCGCCCTTGGCCGCGATCAGCGCCTCGCGCAGCCCGTCCGCCCAGTTGCGCGAAGCCTCGACAAGACGGCGTTCGATTTCGGCGACGTTGATCTCCGCGTGCGGTTTCGGCTCGGTGCGCAGAAAAAAGGTGACCCGCGCCAGCGCCTGGTCGTCGAGCGCGACGTGGAACGTCTCAAGCCGCGCGCTGAGCGCCGACGTCAGGATCGACACGAAGCGCTGGCTCAGTTCGGTGCGATAGCGGTCGCGCGGCACGAAGACGAAGCAGGAATAAAAGCGGCCGAACGGATCGGGCCGGATGAACAAGCCAACACGCGGCCGCTCCGTCAGGTCGCGGATGCCGAGCGCCATCGTCAGGAGCTGATCCTCTTCGATCTGGAACAGCTCGTCGCGCGGCAGGCTTTCGATGATATGGACCAGGGCGCGGCGGTCGTGCGAGCCGAGCGGCGCGCCGGAGCGGCGCAGCACGTTCTCCACTTTGCTCGCCAAGAGCGGTACGGTCTGCGGATTGACGCGATAAGCGTGCCACGTGAACAGGCCGACGAAAAGCTGCAGACCGACCGGCTGGCCGCGCTGGTCGAACAGCTTGACCGCGATCGCGTCCATGGGCGCCGCGCGCAGGACACGGCTGCGCTCCGTCGAGCGCGACACTTCGACGATCCGCGGCGCCGTCAGGAAAGCGCGGGTGTAGGAAGGCAGGTCGACGAAGCGGCGCAGGCCTTCAAACACCGAACGGGAATCGTCGCGCAGGATGCCGCGCCCGCTGCCGCGCACGATGTCGCCTTCCGCGGCGGCGAAGCGGTACTGGCGGCTGCCGAGGAACACGAAGTAATCGTCGAGCAGCCACGAGAGAAAGCTGCGCGCCTCGGGCAGCAGTTCCTGCGCCGCGGCGGGCGGATGCGCAGTCAGCGCCGCCTGCGCCGCCGCGACCGCGTCGCGCATGGCGCCCCAATCCTCGACCGCGCAGCGTACCTCGGCGAGGATTTCGCGTAGCGTGCGCTCCAGCGCGGC
>JASHUX010000373.1 GCA_030039775.1 Alphaproteobacteria bacterium
GGCGAAGGGCAGAAACTCGAGATAGACCCGCGTCTCGAACATCAGCGCGGCCATGGACACGAGCGCGAGATAAATGAGATGCGTCGCCGCAAGCCCCGAAAAACGCGGGTGGCGCCGCATGACGAGGATCGCGAGCACGGCGATTGCCGCCGGGATCAACAGGGCCGCGACCAGCAGCGTCTCGCCGCCCGCGAGCGCGTGCGCGATATCGTCGAGATTGTGCCACAACTGTAACATCACGAGCATGCGCCCCGTGGTGGCGACGGCGCCAAAGAGTTCGGGGCCGGTCTCCGCGACGAGAAGCGTGCGCCGCAGCAGCTCGATCGCCGCGACTCCCACGGCAAGGCAGGCGATCCCGGCCACGACCATGCGCCAGTCGATCGCCGCGGCTTGGCTGCGCGGCGGCGCATGCGCCGCGCGCGCGAACGGATCGAGGACCATGAAGAGCGCGATGAAGGCGGCGGTCTCGCGGTTGAGGACGGCAACGGCGTAAAGCCCGGCGAGCCATGGCCAGGGCCGCTCCTCGACGACGAAAATCACGAACAGGAAAAACGCGACCGTGCCCGCGTAATCCCAGGCATAGAGCCAGTCGTCGCGCCTGAGGCACAGGGCGAAGCCGGCCTCGAATGCGAGGAAGGCGATCGCAGCGGAACGATCGTCGCCGCCGGCGGCACGGCCGAGGCGCCACGCGAGCATGCCCGCTGCCGCCAGCATGAGGACGCAAAAGACGCCGTGCGCGGCGCGGTAATCCGGAAAGAGGCCGCTCAGGGCGAGGATCGCATAGGGGCTGAGCACGCGGCTTTGGAACATGCGCCAAAGCGGCCGGCCCTCGATAATGCCGTGGGCGGCATCGACCGAAGCCGCATATTTCGTGATCTGCAGCACCATGTGAAACTGCAAGAGCGCGAACGCGCTCGCGAGCGCCGCCACAACGCCTGCGCCGGCAAGCGTGCGTGACGAAGTTTCTTCTTTGGCCGGCATAATTCCCCAGATGATCCCCAACGAAACAGCACCATTTTCACCTCGTTTGTTTCTTCCGAGCAATAGGGTTCCCGCAAGTGACCCCGCTCGGCGAGGGCACGTCGGAGGGCTTGCTGGGTTGTGCACCGCCGCTCGCGGGTTTCGCCTTCGTCAAGGCACACCTCCTCCGGTCGAAGAGTTCGGCGAGAAAGCGCTGAAGCGCCTCGCACGACGGGCGGCTGCGTAAGCGCGCGCTCGGCGGAAGGTTAGTCTGGTTCGTGTCCGTAGCGCGTGAAGATGTCCGTCTTTCATAGCACATCAAATGTCCGCTGCTGTGGTTGCTGGGCCTGTGGGGTTGTGGACAACGCGGGAGCGTTGTCCACAAATCCACGGGCTGGGCGCGCCGAGCGGATTTAAGCGGCCCGAGAAGCCTTGCTCGGTTTTCCATTCTGGTCGAAGCGAGCGAGGCAGGTCGGCCCGTCGAACACGGCGAGACGGCCATTGGGATACTCGTGCACGCGCACGGTGGCCTTGACGTAATGATGGCGATGGGGCTGCGGCGGGATCTGCAAGGAGCGGCCCTTCCAGATGACGCAGTTGTCGCGGCCGACCTGGCGGTCCTCCTGGATGCACAAGAGGTCCTCGAGCGGCCGGCCGGCATAGGGGATGAAGGCCGATCCGGGTTCGGCGGCCGGCACGGCGAAGCGGGCGTTGTAGTCGGGCAGGAACTGTTCCTTGAGATAGCGGTTGGCGGCCGCGACCGTTGTGATCTTCGCCAGCCGCAGTTCCTGCGGCAGCCGGTTCTGCACGGTGCCGAACACCCGCTCCATGCGGCCGCGCGCCTCGGGCGAGTAGGAGGGAATGTGGGTGATGCCGAGCTGCCGCAGGGCGCGGCCGACCTGCGTCGGATGCGCCTTGTCCACCTTGCCGCCGGCTTTGGGCGTGTGGAAGTAGTGCGCGCCGCGATCGGTGTAGAAGGCCCGGAACAGGCCCTTCTTCGCGATCGTCTCGGCGAGCCCCTGGAAGCTCGACGCCGTGCCTTCCTCGGCCACGAACAGCATCGAATAAAGCTCGCTCGTCGCATCGTCCATGGTGACGACGAGGTCGATCTCCGGCCGGCCGTCGAGCCAAGCGTGGCGCGAGCCGTCCTGGAACAGCAGCATCCCCGGCAGCGGCCGGCGCTCGCGCCTTTTGCGATGCGGGCCGCCGCGCCGGCCCTTCCGCACCAGGCCCGCCGCCTGCAAGGAGAGGCGCGTCACGGTATAGCCGAGTCGGTAGCCGTGCCGCTTCTCAAGCTGCTCGTGGAAATGCTTCACCGTGAAATCGCGGTAGCGCTCCTGGTAGAGCCGCTGCATGCGCGTCAACTCCGCCGGCGGCGCCCGCCGCGGCGACACCTTGCCGAGCCGGCGATCGCGCAGCCCGTCCCGACCCTCCTCGTCGTAGCGGTCGATCAGCCGCCGGAAGTGCCGGCCCGACAGGCCAAGCAGTTCCCCGGCCTCTTCCGCCGTCAGCCGCCGTTTCCGATACCGCCCCAGTGCATCTTCGAACTTGAGCACGAAAACCTCCCATAACGCGCTTGCCCGCCGCATCGCCCCCTCCAGAACGGGGGGCGAACTTGGCGGACAACTCACGCGCTACGAAAGGCGGACAACTGACGCGTCACCAACA
>JASHUX010000374.1 GCA_030039775.1 Alphaproteobacteria bacterium
GCTCAGAATATTGTCCGATTTCCAGAACGAGAAATTGTCGCTGCGGAAGCGTTGCAACGCGATGCGGACATTCTCCAACACTGTCAGATGCGGAAACACCGCGGAGATCTGGAACGAGCGCACCACGCCCAACCGTGCGATCTCGTGCGGCCGGCTGTTGGTGATTTCTTGACCTTTGTAGAAAATCTTGCCGCCGCTCGGCGCGAGAAACCGCGTCAGAAGATTGAAGAACGTGGTCTTGCCGGCGCCGTTCGGGCCGATCAGGGCGTGTATCGTGCCGGGCTTGATGTCGAGGCTGACGCTGTTGACGGCGACGAACCCGGCGAAGCTCTTGGTGAGGGCTTCGGTGCGCAGCAACGGGCCGTTACCGGTCATGCCGCGCGCGCGGCCGCCGCCGCGGCCTCTACAATGAAACGGATCACACCGCCTCCCGGATAAAACAGATCACGCCGATGCGGTCGTTGGCCGAACCGGCGTGCTTGTTAGTTTCTATAACCTTATTGGCCGTATCCGATGGCGTCAAGGAACCGATCGCCACGTGCCGGATGCGTCGTCAACCATCCACGGCCACCGCCAGGCGATCATACCATTCCGTCTGTTGCGCCGGGGTGAAGTGGGCGTTGGCCGGGCTGGGATTGGGCACGACGAAGAGGTGCGCGGTGCCGATCCTGGCCGCTTGCGCGCCAAGCGCAAAATGGTCGACCGTGAGGCCGAGTGCCGGCGCTACCGCGCGATAGATCGTGACGCCGTGGAAGCACACGATGCGTGGCCGATGGCGCTCGAGCTTCGCGATCAGCGCGGCGTCGCCGCCCGCCAGTTCGCCGGGGCGGAGGTCGCGGACATTTGCGGTCGGACGCTTGACCAGATCGGTGAAGCCGAAGCCGTAATCCGGCAGATATTTGTCGTGATGCGGCTCCAGCATCTCGACGCGCAAACCCCGCCGGACCCTCTCGCTCAGACGCGAGCGCGAAAAGCACGGCCAGAAGCGATTGGCCTTGCGCGCGAAATAGTGGCCCTGCGCCACCGAGTAAAGCGACGGATTGATGCCGACGAAAACGACGTCAAGCCCGTTGCGCAACAAGTCGGGCAAGGTGCGCTGGTGCAGTTGTGCCATGCGACGCTTTCGTCAGGTCAGCAAATCGGGCGTCGCCGCGCAACTCGTTTCCGCCCGCGGTCATTATGCTATGGTCGCGGCCGAAAGATCGGTATGAGCGACATCCGTAAGTTGGCCGCCATGCCGGCCGCCGATACTGGCGCGCCGGCCGCGCTGGCGGTCGGCCTCACGGCCGCGATCGTCGCCGCCACCGGCGAGGAGCCGCGCGTTCTCGTGGTGCGCACGGCCCAGGGCAGCGACGCCTTGCCCTCGGGGCCGCTCGAGGCGCAGCACCGCACGCTCGAGGCGGGCCTGCGCAATTGGGTTGAGCGCCGGACGCACCAGGCCTTGGGCTATGTGGAGCAGCTTTACACGTTCGGTGACCGCGACCGGCGCGAGACCGACGGCGAAGGCGCACAGCGCGCGTTGTCGCTCGGTTATCTCGCGCTGGTGCGCGAGGCGCGGCCCACGGGCGCCGCCGACGCCTCGTGGCAAAGCTGGTACCGCTATTTCCCGTGGGAAGATTGGCGCGGCGGGCGCCCCGCCGCGATCGCCGCGCTTGAGCCGCCGTTGCGCGAATGGGCGGCGCAAGGCGGCAAGCTCGGTCAGGAGCGGCTGCGCCTCAATTTCGGCTTGGGCGGCGCGCGCTGGAACGAGGAGCGCGTGCTCGAACGGTACGAGCTGTTGTACGAGGCCGGTCTGGTGCCGGAACGCCTCCGCGACCGCAATGAAGGCGCGCCCCTGCCGGAGGCGGCGCGCGGCGTCGCGATGGCGGTCGATCACCGCCGTGTGCTCGCGACCGCGATCGGGCGGCTCCGCGGCAAGATCAAGTATCGGCCCGTCGTGTTCGAGTTGATGCCGTCGGCGTTCACGCTCTCGGAATTGCAGCGCATGGTCGAGGCGCTGTCGGGCGTGCGCCTCCACAAGCAGAATTTCCGCCGCCTGGTCGAACAGCAAGGGCTGGTTGAAGAAACGGGCGACACGCGCAGCGAGACCGGCGGCCGGCCGGCGCGTCTGATGCGCTATCGTCGCGAAGTGCTGGTCGAGCGCCTCGCCCCCGGCGTCCGCCTCCCGGCCATGCGCCGAACCTAAAACGCAATTGACTTGAATTTTACCGCTAGACGCGTTATATTCCCGATCGTGATCCGTGGACGAGGAGGAGGCGGCGCGGCAAAATTTTTTTCCGAAACGAACCCAATTTTTTGGCGGAAATCTGCGGAATCCGGCTTAAAAACGAAGCCAAAACGAACCCAATTGGGCTCTGATTCAAAGCCGATTTCGGCGGTATTGGGCGATAGTGACGGGACGCAGTTCTGTCATGAGCGTTTCTTGCTTGACCGATTTTGAGTCGCGTCCTAGCTTATACTCAATCGTAGCAAAAGTATTGGCCGGATGGATCAGTCCGGCTTTAATTGTCGGATAAAATGCTCAAAATGAGCATATGAGTTGGAGGAGACCGCTATGTCTCTGAATGAGGGTATCCCAAGCACTGCCGCTATGCCGTTGCCGGCGCTGTATCAGCGCGTGCGTCATCATGTGCCGGCCGTGGAATGGCCGGCTTATGCCGGCGACATCGAAGCGATCCTGCGCCTCAAGGCGGCGCGCAACGCCGTCATCCTGGCGCACAATTACCAGACGCCGGAAATCTTCCACACCGTCGCGGACATTGTCGGCGACAGCCTCGCCTTGGCGCGCGAGGCGGTGAACACCGATGCCGACGTGATCCTGCTTGCGGGCGTGCATTTCATGGCGGAGACCGCGAAGCTGTTGAACCCGGAAAAGACGGTGCTGATCGCCGACACGCGGGCCGGTTGCTCGCTCGCGGAATCGATTACGGGCGCGGACGTGCGCTTGCTGCGCCAGCGCTATCCCGGCGTGCCGATCGTCACCTACGTCAACAGCTCGGCCGAGGTAAAGGCCGAGAGCGACATTTGCTGCACCTCGGGCAACGCCAAGAAAGTGGTGGAGAGCCTGGGCGCGCCCAAGGTCATCATGCTGCCCGACGAGTACCTGGCGCAAAACATCGCCAAGCAAACCAAGGTCGAGATCGTCGCTTGGAAAGGCCATTGCGAGGTGCATGAGCGCTTCACGCCCGGCGACATCGCCGAGCTGCGCAAATCCTATCCGGGCGTGACCGTGCTGGCGCATCCCGAATGCCCGCCCGAGGTGGTCGCGGTCGCCGATTTCACCGGCTCGACCGCCGGCATGATCGGCTATGTCGGCCAGCACAAGCCGGCGCGTGTCGCGCTCATCACCGAATGCTCGATGAGCGACAACGTCGCAGTGGCGCATCCGGGCCTCGAGTTCGTGCGGCCGTGCAATCTCTGCCCGCACATGAAGCGCACCACCCTGCCGAAGATTCGCCGCGCGCTCGAAACCATGACGCATGAAGTCACGGTGCCGGAGCATCTCGCCGGTCGCGCGCGCGCCGCCGTGGAGCGCATGCTCACAGTGAGATGATGACCGACCGCGTCGTCATTATCGGCGGCGGCATCGCGGGGCTCGCGACGGCCCTTCGCCTGGCGCCGCTGCCTGTGACGCTGATCGCGGGCGCGCCGCTCGCGACCGGCGCCGCCACGGTCTGGGCGCAAGGCGGCGTCGCCGCCGCGATCGGCGACGACGATGCACCGCTGCTGCACGCCGCGGACACGCTCAAGGCCGCTGCGGGCATCGGCGATCCGCGGATCGCGCAAGCGGTCGCGGACGAGGCGCCGCGCGCCATCGAATGGCTCGTCCGCCTGGGCACGCCGTTCGACCGGGACGGGACAGGTAAGCTCGCGCTCGGGCTCGAAGCGGCGCATGGGCGCCGCCGCATTGTCCATGCCAACGGCGACGGCACCGGCCGTGCCATTCTCGAGACGCTGGTCAAGGCGGTGCGCGCCACGCCCTCGATTACGATTTTTGATGATGCGCGCGCGGAATCGCTGGTGCGCGGCCGCGACGGTGCCATCGCGGGTGTGATGATGCGGCGCGGCGGCGCCATCGACTATGTCGCCGCGCGCGCGGTGGTGCTGGCGACGGGCGGCATCGGCGGGCTCTACGCGCATACGACCAACCCCTTGGGTGCCGTCGGCTCGGGCTTGGTGATGGCGGCGCGCGCCGGTGCGATTTTTCGCGACATGGAGTTCGTGCAGTTCCATCCGACCGCAGTCGACCTTGGCCGCGACCCGATGCCGCTTGCGACCGAAGCGCTGCGCGGCGAAGGCGCGGTGCTAGTCAACGGCCGGGGCGAGCGCTTTATGGTCGATATTTCTGGTGCCGAGCTCGCGGCGCGCGATGTGGTCGCGCGCGCGATC
>JASHUX010000375.1 GCA_030039775.1 Alphaproteobacteria bacterium
TTGGCGAGCGTGAACGTGACCGAGGCATTCCTCCCGGTGGCGGCGCCGTCGAGCGCGATCCCCGACCGCATCAACGAATATTATCCGAGCGACGAGGCCTGCATGCAGGCCATCGCCGACGCGCTGCGCGAGGAATATCGCGCGATCGTCGATGCGGGGTTCATCCTACAGATCGACGACGCGCGCGCCGCCGTGACCTACGACCGGATGGTGCCGCCGAAAACGCTGGGCGATTTCCGGCGCTGGCTCGAAATCCACACCGAGGCGCTGAACGGCGCGCTCGCGGGCATTCCTGACGACTGCATTCGCTATCACATGTGCTGGGGTTCGTGGCCCGGCCCGCACGTCACCGACGTGCCGGTGAAGGACATTATCGACATCGTGCTCAAGGTGAAGGCGGGCGCCTATTCGCTCGAAATGGCCAACCCGCGCCACGCGCATGAGTGGCGGGTGTGGGAGCGCGTGGCGCTGCCGAAGGACAAACTTCTGCTGCCCGGAATCATCAGCCACGCCACCAACGTCGTCGAGCATCCCGAGCTTGTGGCCGAGCGCACCGTTAGGCTCGCGAAGCTGGTTGGACGCGAGAACGTCATTGCCTCGACCGATTGCGGCTTTGCGCAGGGCGCCACGATCCGCCGCACCCATCCATCGATCCAATGGGCCAAGCTCGGCGCGCTGGCCGAGGGCGCGCGGCTCGCCAGCAAGCAACTCTGGAGCTAAATCGATGCAGGATTTCAACGGCAAGACGGCGTTCGTGACGGGCGGCGCGAGCGGCATCGGCTTCGCCTTGGCGAAGGGATTTCTCGAGGCCGGCATGAACGTGATGCTGGCCGACATCGAGGAAAGGGCGCTCGACGCGGCGCTCAAGTCGCTCGCCCTATACAATAACCGGCTCGGGGGCGTGGTACTCGACGTGTCGCTGCGCGACGCCTACGAGCAGGCGGCGGCGGAAACCGTCGCCAAGTTCGGCAAGGTCCATGTCGTGTGCAACAATGCCGGCATGTCGCGCGCAGGTCCTCTCGACAAGATCGCGCCGTCCGATTGGGAATGGGTGTGGGGCGTCAATGTCCGCGCCGCCGTCGCCGGCATCCAGATTTTCCTGCCACATATGAAAGCGCACGGCGAAGGCGGCCATATCGTCAACACCGCGTCGATGGCCGGTCTCGGCGGCAGCGCGTTGTCGGGCGTTTATTGCAGCACCAAATTCGCCGTCGTCGGCATTTCGGAGGCGCTGGCCGAGGAGCTGCGTGGCACCGATATCGGCGTCAGCGTGCTTTGCCCCGCCTTCGTCCGCACCAACATGCCGATGAACGGCCGCAACCGGCCGGACCGGTTCGGCGGGCCGCTCGACATTCTGGCCGATCCCGCGTTGAAGGAGCGCAATGCACGCTTCCTCGCCGCCACCAAGACCGCGCTCGATCCCGACCGCGTCGCGCCGATGGTCATGCGGGCGATCCGCGAGAACCGGCTTTATATTGTCACCGATCCCGCGCGCCGCGATGTCGTGGCGGCGCGGCACGCGCGCTTGATGCAGGCGTTCGACGCCGCCGCGGAGGATCTGGCCAAATCGGAGCCGCGCTAGGCGGCGAGTTCGGGCATCCGGTTGGGTTGGTCCAGCGTCGACACCCCGTCGGACACGGTGGCACGGCGCATTTCGCGGGCGTTGCCGTTCTCGCGCGGGCGGGCGCGATGCATGGTGCAACGATCGTCCCACCACACCAGGTCGCCGTCGCGCCAGCGGTGGCGATAGACGAAATGCGGCTGAGTCGCATGGCCGATGAGGTCCAGCAGCAGCAGGCGTCCTTCCGGAACCGGCCAGCCGACGATATGCGAGGCATGCGACGCGAGATAAAGCGTCATCCGCTTCGAGCCCGGATGGAAGCGCACCACGCGCTGCGGCACCGGCGGCAGCACCGCTTGTTCTTCGGCCGAGAACTCGAACCCGATGATGCTGCGCGACCGCATGATCGAATGTTCCGCCACCAGGTCGGCGATCTTGGCCTTCGTCGTATCGTCGAGCGCGTCATAGGCGGCGCGCAGATCGGCGAACTCGGTGACGTGACCGTCGGGCGGCAAACGGTCGCCGTACAGCATCGAGTATTTTGCCGGCACGCGCTTGAACGAGCTGTCGGTGTGCCAGAGTGAATCGCCGAGGCCCGATAGCCGCCGCCGGTCTTCCGGCGAGTAGACCTTGCCGGCGGGGTCGACATTGGAAATGTCGGCGAGATGCTTGTGGATCTTGCTGGTGTAATTGTCTTCCTTGAGATTGCGGCCCATCAGTTCCAACGGGCCGAACAGGCCGGCGAACGCGACCTGCTGTTCCTTGTCGATCGTCTGGCCCGGCAGCACCAGCACCGGATAGCGGTTGCTGGCGGCCTCGAGCTCGGCCGCCGTTTCGGCGTCGACGCCGGCGGCGATATCGACGCCGGTGATCTCGGCGGCGAGGGTCGGATGCAGCGGTCGGACGGTCAGCGTCATGCGCGGTTCCTCCGGCCCAGAGCCTATGACTGCGCCGGCGGCGCCGCAACTTCCTCGAACTGGTACGAGCGGAATTGCCGCCGCACATAGATCGCTGCGACGATCGCGAGAATGATGCCGACGACCAGCGCATAGACCGGCACCAGGAACATCTTCTGGGCGACCTCCGCCTTCGACAGTTGCTGCGCCTGGTACGCCGCAAGGGCGAAGCCGCCGATGATCGGACCGGCCACGGCACCGAGCCGCGCCACGCCGAAGGCCCAGCCCGAGGCGAAGGCGCGCAGCGACGTCGGATAGATCATGCCCGGCGTGGCGTTGAGCCCGTATTGGATGCCCTGCATGCCGAAGCCGGAGATCGCGACCCACACCGCGATCCATGCCACGGACAGGCCGGGCAGGCCGATCAGCCAGACCGTCGCCGCGGTCAGGATGCCCCACGCGATCACCGACAGGAAACCGAACCGGTCTACGAAATAGGCGATGACGAGGCCGCCAAGCACGCCGCCGCCCTGGTTGAGCGAGGTGACGTAGATCGCCTGGTCGGGCTTCATGCCCGCGCCTTGCAACACGATGTTGGCCCAGCCGCCGACGAAATAGATCACGAACAAATTGAGGATAAACATGATCCACAAGATCGGGGTGATGAAGGCGAGGCTGCGGGCGAAGAGCTGGCCGGGGCGGAACGGCACGCGCGTCGCCTGGCTTGCGACCACGAAGCGCGCCCCCGCCGGCGCGGAGAAATTGGGGATCAGCCGCGTCAGGATGCGGCGCAACTCGGCCTCGCGCCCGCCATGCAGAACCAGGAATTTCACCGACTCTGCCATGAACGCCCACATCAGGATCACCGCGATCAGCGGGACGACGCCGCCGACATAGAACAGGCCGCGCCAGCCCCACGATGCGATGATCGACGGCGCGACTAGGCCGCAGATAAAGCCGCCGAAATTGATGCCGCAGAAGGTGAAGATGATGAGGCGCGCCCGTACCCGCTTAGGCGCGAATTCCGAGCCGAGCGCCACGATGTTGGGGATGATGCCGCCAAGCCCAATGCCGGTCAGGAACCGCATCGCGGCGAGGCCTTCGGCGTTGGTCACCAACACGGTGGCAAACGTGAAGATCGCGACGATGAGACAGCCGATGATCAGGGCCAGCTTGCGGCCGTAATGGTCGCTGAGCCAGCCGAGACCCAACGCGCCGATCGGATAGGCGATGAGGCTCGCGGAGCTGACGAGGCCGGTGGTTTCCGGCCCGAGATGCAGCTCGCGCATCAGGTTCGGCATGATGTAGCCGATATTGGAAATATCGAACCCGTCGGAGAAAATCGCAAACCAGCCGATCGCGATCAGCAGCACGTTGAACGAGCTTACCTTCTGTTTATCGAGCAATTCGGCGACGTCGATAACGGGCGAACTGCTGGACGCGGCGGTGGCTGTAGCCATTCTAATTTCCTCCCCAAATCAACGCCGTCTCTTCCGGACGGCATGCCACACTTTCGGTCATTATCGCGCGCGGGGCTAGTGCGTTCTGACACGCGTCGTCCACAAATTTGCCGACTAACCGTAACGTTGTCGCCCCGCGTGCTTAACGTTCGCCGGTTAAGGTGTTTCCCGCGCAATTGGTTGTCCGCTTCGGCAGCCATTCGCCGCTCCACGAACGAACGGCAAAGGGGAACCCATGACACGGATGCGTTGGTTGAAGACCAGCACCGCCGCGGCGGCGCTGTTGTCGATGATGCAGATTGTGGTGGCGCAGGTCGCGTGGGCCGACCAATTCTTCACGATCGGGCCGCCGTCGAACAATTTCGTCATACCGAACATGCGTCCGTTCCCGCCACAGTATCCCTTACCCCATAACCTGAAGCTCGCGCTGCTCCAACGCGACATCAAATATGTCTTCGTCCTGTTCCAGGAGAACCGCTCGTTCGACCATTATTTCGGCACCTATCCCGGTGCGATCGGCCTGTTCACGCAGCCCCCGTCGCAAACGCCCGGCTTCACGCAGAAGATCGTCAACACCGACGGCAGCGTCGCCACGATCTCGCCATTCCTGATCCCGCAAAGCGTCGTCAACACATCGGGCCAGACCGTGCCGCTTCATCCTGAGGACACCGACTCGGCCGATCATTCGCATCTCGGCATCGTCAACGACCTCGACGTCACCGGCAATCTCGCCGCCAACGACCGCTACGCGCTCGACGAGGAAAACCTGACCACCAGCGGCGGCGTAATCGTCTCGAAGACCACCGGATTGCCGCCTATCTGCCGAACGGCGCGGCCGACGCGGTCAGCCCGCTGTCCGCCGCGGGCGCCGCGGGCCTGACGCTGGTAACGAGCGATAGGGTGACGCTGCAAGGTCAGG
>JASHUX010000376.1 GCA_030039775.1 Alphaproteobacteria bacterium
GCGGCGCCACGGGCCGAAGAAGAGGTGGCCGAACGCAAGCATCATAACGATTCCCAGGCCCATCATCACGTAAACGTATTCGGGCGCGGTGGCGAAGCCGCCGAAGCCCTGGAAGATCATGGCAAAGCCGGTCGCCAACAGCAGCACGACGATGATCCACACCGCCGGAAAGAAGCGCTCGAACACGCGGCGAAACAGCGGCAAGCGGGTCGGCGGGTCCTGCGCCAATGCCGCCGGCCGCATCATGAAATGCGCAAACACCATGCCGCCGACCCAGATCATGGCCGAGATTATGTGGATCAGCAGCAACACGATCATCGGCGCGTTCATGGCATTTCCCCGTCCTATTTTTTCTTGCGCGGCGCGCGCGGACGCGGCGGGCGAAGCGCGACCCGGAGCGTGCGCCGTACCGACGAGGGCTGACTGGCGATCGCGTCGTTCACGGCGCGCAGACGGCGGCGCACGGCGTAGAGCTGGTCGAGCAGATTCAATACGACCGGCAGCGCTTCGTCGCCGATGGCGAGATCGCGGCGCAGATCGTGGATCAGGCGCACACGCGCGACATCGATCTCGCGAAAGATCAACACGCCGCGCTGCCGCTCGGGCCGTACCCAGCCTTCCTCGATCCAGGCGCGGAGCTCCCGCTCGCGGACGCCGCCGACGGTCCGGATCACGGTTTCGATGGTGATCATCGGAGCTTGCTCCGCGGATCGTACTGATGAGACGGCGCCCAATCCTTCAGGAACGCCGTCAGGTCGGCGTCGGGCTGATCCGGCAACATCACCCGCAACGTGACATATTGGTCGCCGCGCTCGCCCGCCAAACCCGGCTTTGGCACGCCTTTTCCTTTGAGGCGCAGCGTTCGGCCCGAGTTGGCATTGGCGGGAATGGTCATGGTAACACTGCCGTCGGCGGTCGGCACCGCGACCCTACCGCCGAGCACCGCCTCGCCCAACGTCACCGGCAGGTCCATATGGATGTCGTCGCCTTCGCGCCGGAACAGCGAGTGCGGGGCGACATGCACCTCAATCAGCGCGTCGCCCGGCGGACCGCCGCCCAATCCTTCGCCGCCTTGTCCGGTCAGTCTGAGGATCTGTCCGTCGCGCAAACCGGCCGGAATCCGCACATCGAGACTCTTGCCGCCCGGCAGATCGAGCCGCTTCTGCGCGCCGTTGATGGCGTCGAGGAAATCGATATTGAGTAGATAATGCCGATCCTCGCCGCGCATCCGGAACTGCCGCGCGCCGCCCTCGCCGCCCTGTCCGCCGCCGCGGCCCGCCCCGCCGAAGAATGAAAACAAATCGTCGAGGTCCTCCGGCGACATGTTCTGCGCGCCGCGAAAGCCCGAGCCTTGATAACGCTCGCCGGCATCGGCGTCGGCGTAATGGCGATACGCGCCGTACGGGTTCTGCGGCTTTTCGGTGCCGCTCGCGTCGATCTCGCCGCGGTCGAAGCGTCCGCGTTTATCCTTGTCACCGACGATATCGTAGGCGGTGCCGAGCTCCTTGAACTTGGCCTCAGCCTGCTTGCTGCCGGGATTCAGGTCGGGGTGGAATTTCTTGGCGAGCTTGCGATAGGCAGCGCGGATCTCCTCGTCCTCCGCATCCGGCTTGACGCCCAAGACCTCGTACGGATTGCGGGAAGCCACGGGCTAGACCGCCAATCCCGAGAGCCGCGCGCTTTCCGCCCAAAGCCGCCGCGCCGCGTCGAAATCCTGCCCCTCGACGCTGGTTTGCGCGGCGTGGCGCTGCCGGTAATAGCCGCCGCTGAAGCCGTTCACCTCGGGCGACGAGGCGAGATAAATGATGGTCTCCGCACCCTGCTCGACGCGGATCGCCCCCAGCTTGGCGACGCTGAATACCAGTTTCATCAGCGGTCCGTTGTCCGAGCCGATGCGCGTGGCGACGAAACCGGGATGGAGGCAATTCGCCGCGACGCTGGTCCCGGCCAGGCGACGCGCCAGCTCACGCGTGAAGAGGATGTTGCACAGCTTCGAGCGCCCGTAAACTTGGCCCATGCTGTAATGGTTCATCGATTGCAGGTCGTCGAAATCGAGCCTTTGCCGCCAATGAGCGCCCGAGGCGGTGGAAACGATGCGGCCGGCGCCGGCCGCTTGCACCCGGTCGAGCAGGATATTGGTCACGACAAAGTAGCCCATGTGATTGAGGGCGAAGGTCATTTCCAAGCCTTCGTCGGTTTCCCGCCGCGACGAGAACATCGCGCCGGCGTTATTGATCAGCACATCGATCCTGGGCTCGGCGTTACGGATTTCCGTCGCGACCCGTTTCTGTTCCGAGATCAGCGACAGGTCCGCGTAGTAAATGCTCGCTTGCACGGCCGGCGCCGCGGCGCGCAGACGCGCCAAGGCCGGCTCGCCCCGCGCCTTGTCCCGGCCGACCAGCACCAGGCGCGCGCCCATCTTGGCGAGCTCGGTCGCCGCCTCGAGCCCCAGACCGGACGTGGCGCCCGTGATGACACAGACCTTGCCCTGCATGTCGTCGCGCATAGCCGCACTAATATGACCGCGCCGGTTGACGCGGCAAGAGCCTATGCGTAGCGTCCGCGTCGCTTTCGCGGATTATTTCACCATGCCAAAGAAACCGGAACTCGATGCCGCCACGGTGCGGCGGATCGCCGACGCGCTGGATCGCCTGGCGCCGCCGGGCGCGCCCAAGAACGACCTCGCCAAAGCTGACGCCTTCGTGTGGCATGCCGACCGCGGCTGGCTCGAGCCGGTGACGCGGGTCAACCGGGTCGATATCGACCTGCTGCACGGCATCGACCGGGTCCGCGACATTCTACTCGACAACACGCGCCGCTTCGCCGAAGGCCTGCCCGCCAACAACGTACTGCTATGGGGCGCGCGCGGCATGGGCAAGAGCTCGCTAATCAAGGCGGTGCATGCCGCCATCAATGCCAAGGCGCCGCATCGGCTGGTGCTGATCGAGATTCACCGCGAGGACATTCCGTCGCTGCCCCATCTCCTGGCGTTGCTCCGCGGCACCAAGCGACACTGCGTGCTGTTCTGCGACGACCTGTCGTTCGATGCGCAGGACA
>JASHUX010000377.1 GCA_030039775.1 Alphaproteobacteria bacterium
CTCGACGGCGTGCTGTTCGTCGATCATCTCTCGGCCGTGAAGCGCGGCATCATCCTGCGCAAACTTGCCAAGGCGAAACGGCAAAAGACTCCGGTTCCCGCCTGATTTCTCTTAGTATCGCGTCCGCTTCAAGACGGGAGGGCGCGATGAAGTATCAGCTCTATTATTGGCCGGGGCTGCCGGGACGCGGCGAGTTCGTGCGCCTGGCGCTCGAAGAAGCGGGCGCTGATTACGTCGATGTCGCCCGCGACGACGACGAGGGCGGCATTGAGGCCCTACTCGCGTTCCTCAACGACCAAAAGAATCCGATGCCGCCCTTCGCGCCGCCATTCCTCAAGGCGGGGAAACTGGTGATCGCGCAAAGCGCCAATATCCTGATGTATCTCGGGCGCAAGCATCATTTGGCGCCTGCGAACGACGCGGAGCGCCTATTCGCGAACCAGCTTCAGCTCACGGTCACGGATTTCGTCAAGGAAGTGCACGACACGCATCATCCGCTGGCGTCCAGCCTCTATTACGAGGACCAAAAGCCGGAGGCAAGGCGTTATACTGAGATCTTCCTCAAGGAGCGGGTTTCGAAATACATGGGCTATTTCGAGCGCGTCCTGTCGCACGCCAAGGGCAAAAAATTTCTGATCGGCGGCAAGCTCACCTATCCCGACCTGTCGATGTTCCAATTGGTCGAAGGCCTGCGTTACGCCTTTCCCGATGCGAGCCGCCGCGCCGAGCGACGCTATCCACTAATCGTGGCGCTTCACGACCGCGTCGCCGAGCGGCCGCGCATAAAAAAATACCGCGCCAGCAACCGCTGCATTCCCTTCAACGAATCCGGCATTTTCCGGCATTACCCCGAATTGGACGGCTAGCCGGAAATTCGGTGGTACGAAGCGCCGAATCGGCCCGAATCCGGGCGTCGTTAATCGATGTTTCGTTGATTAAATTCGGCCAAGAATTTGTTGTTGGCGGCATGTATCTGAGACCGCCTGATCCGCATCGCGTCACCGCTTCCCTCGCCAGCCGGCTGTGGGCCCGCATCAGACTCGGCCAGATCGGCGGCTATCATTTCAGCCGGCAATGTCCCGTCGGGCGCTACGTCGCCGACTTCTTCTGCCCCGAGGCGCGTCTCGTTGTGCAACTCGAAAGCGCGCGGGCCGCGGACCGCCGCAACGAACGCGGCGATCAGTTCGAGCTCGACGGCTTCCGCGTCGTCCGGGTGTCGGAATATGAGTTGATCGACGATCTGGAATCCGCGGTACAGAAGATTGCCGACGCGCTGAACGTCGCGCCGGACAGGCCGCGAAATCTGCGCTATTTGCACTAATCCAGGGCAGCCGCGGCTTGCGGCGGCGACGCGGAACCGCCGGGAATCGCGGCGCCCTTGCGCAACAGGAAGATGAACGGCAAGCACGCCACCGTCATCAACAGCATCAGCTTGAAGACGTCGACATAGGCAACCATCGCGGCTTGGCGCGTCACTTCGCCGTTGATCGCGGCCAACCCGAACGACGAGTGCAGATTCCACAAATGCGACGGCGCTTGAGCCGCGCTCGCGAACGGCGTGATATGCGTCGCCAGATCGGCGTGGCTGACCTGCATCTTCTGAACAAGGAAGCTCTCGGCGAAGGAAATGCCGATCGAGCCGGCGACGTTACGCACCAGGTTGAACACCGCGGTACCTTCGTTGCGGAGCGCCGGCGCCAGGGTGACGAACCCGATCGCCGTCAGCGGCGGGAAGATGAAGCCCATGCCCCAGCCCTGCACCAAGCTTGAGATGATGATGAGCCGGTTGTCCATGAGGAGCGAATAGCTCGCCATCTGCCATTGCGCCAACGCCATGCAGCCAAAGCCGATGAACAGCATGAGGCGGGAATCGACTTTGCCGGTGAGCCGTCCGACCACGATCATCGCCACCATCGTGGCGGCGCCGCGCGGCATCATCACCCAACCGGCGCCCAACGCGGTGTATTGCATCAGGCCCTGCAACAGCGGCGGCAGCAACGCCATGGTGGACATGAGGATGGTGCCGAGAATCGTCATGAAGACGAGACCCGAGACGAAGTTTCGATCCTTTAACAGGGCCGGCTGCAAGAATGGATGCTTCGCCATGGTAACGTAGACGCAGAACACCCAGAAGCAGCACCCCGCCACCGCCGCCTCGATCAAAATTTCCGTGGAGCTGAACCAGTCCTTGTCCTGGCCGCGGTCCAGCATCAATTGCAGACTGGCGATGGCGACGCTCAACAACCCGAAACCGATAAAATCGAACGGACGATGCCGATGGCTTTCGCCGCCCGGCATGAAGGCTTGCGTGCCGAGGAACGCGATCACGCCGAATGGCAGGTTGATGTAAAACACCCAGCGCCAGGAATAATTGTCGGTGATCCAGCCGCCCAGCGTCGGGCCCAGGATCGGCGCCACCATGATGCCGGCGCCCCAAATCGCCATCGCCTGGCCGACTTTTTCGCGCGGGTTGATGTCGAGCATGATCGATTGCGACATCGGGATCAGCGCCGCGCCGAACAGGCCTTGA
>JASHUX010000378.1 GCA_030039775.1 Alphaproteobacteria bacterium
ATCACGCTCTTGCCCGCGCCCTCGATGCACACGAACACGGTCGACGCGGTAGAGCGGTAGGGCGCGGTCGTGAAGCCCTTGGGCAAAAGCTGAATGAAGGTCGCGATGGTCGGGATGGCGTAATCACCGGTCTTGGGGTTGGCGTATTTGAGCTTGAGCCCGTGCCACGCGTTCCATTCGTTCTTGCGGCGCATCTCGTCGAGCGCGTCGCGCGTCTTGTCGTAGCGGTAGTTGAACACCGGCGAGGTCGGGCGGCTGTAGCCGTCATCCACCGGCAAGAGGTTGGCGCCGTAGCGCGCCTCGCTGTCGCCTTCGGGCCGCGTCACCGCGCCGGCTTCGTCGCTGCCCGAGCCTTCGCGGAAGCTCGCCTCGAACAGCTTCACCATGTGCATGTCGAGCCCGTCGAGCCACACCATCGGTCCTTTGCCGACATTGCCGTGATCGTGCCAGGTCCAGGACGGCGTGATGACGAAATCGCCCGGTCGCATGTAGGTGCGCTCGCCGTCGACCGAGGTATAGGCGCCTTCGCCCTCGAGCACGAAGCGCAGCGCCGCCTGGGTGTGGCGATGGGGCGCCGCGATCTCGCCCGGAAGAATGATCTGCAAGCCGCCGAACAGGCTCTTGGTGATGCGCGATTCGCCCGGCAGCGCCGGATTCTCGAGCACCAGGACGCGGCGCTCGGCCTCTTTCGCGGTGATGAGCTCGCACGCCTCCATCAGGTCGGGCTTGAGCGCGTCGTAGTGCCAGAGATGCGGCACGATCTGTGTCTCGGGCGTCGCGGTCACGAGCTTGTGCAGCACCTCCCACAGCGGCGCCAGGTTGCGCTCGCCGATGCGGCCGTAAAAGTCGCGCCGCGCGGGGTCGATATTGTGGGTCGGTTGCACGCTCAAAGCCCGATCTCCTTGTCCGATCCGCTTCATGCCATACTGATTGGCAACGGAAGTCAATCAGCCGAGGAGGCAACACCACCATGCCCGAGATCGCTCTTATCGTCGGCGCCGGCAGCGGCCTCAGCGCGTCGCTGGCGCGGCTCTGCGCCCGCGACGGAATGAAGGTCGCGCTGGCCGCGCGCGACATCGGCAAGCTCCAGCCGATCCTCGACGAGACCGGCGCCGTCGCCTATCCCTGCGACGCCACCGACGCCAACCAGGTCGCCGGCCTGTTCTCGCTGGTCGAGCGCGATCTCGGCGTGCCGGATCTCACCGTGTTCAATGCCGGCTACCGCACGCGCGGGCCGCTGGTGGAGCTCGACGTCGAGGAAGTGCGGAAGACGCTGATCGCGTCGGCGTTCGCAGGCTTTCTCGTGGGGCAGGCGGCGGCGCGCGCGCTGCTGCGCCGCGGCCATGGCGGCAGCATCATTTTCACGGGTGCCTCGGCAAGTGTGAAGGGCTATCCCAAATCGTCGCCGTTCGCGATGGGCAAGTTCGCGCTGCGCGGCCTGGCGGAGAGCATGGCGCGCGAGCTCCAGCCGCAGAATATCCATGTCGGCCACGTCGTGATCGATGGCGGCATCGCCAATCCCGGCCGCGACGCCAACGCGCGCGGCGCCGACGGCATGCTCAGCCCTGACGCGATCGCCGAGAGCTTCCTCCATCTCCACCGTCAGCATCGCTCGGCGTGGAGCTGGGAGATCGCGGTGCGGCCGTGGGTGGAGAATTTCTGAATCGTCGATTGCCGAGCACCGCGGCAAAAAAAGGGCCGCGTCGAAACACGGCCCAAGTTTAGGGAGGAAACGCCTAGGAGGCGTTCACTTGTGGATTTAGTAGGCAATAGCCCTGGAGACAACCGGCCTGGTGCATGGCCGCGTTGCACCGCGCGCAAGCGTCCGGCGGGGATGTTCCGGATGCCGTTGTAATGGACGGAAATCCGAGCTGGCAATCGCTCGCGGGTCTGGCCGCGCGCCTCGCGACCGTCCCGCTCTTTGCCGAGCTCGATCCGGCCGCGCGCGCCGAGGTCGCCGCCGAAGCTGAATGGTTCAGCCTGCCGGGCGGCGCCGTGCTTTACGCCGAGGGCGAGGCGCCCGACGCGTTTTACATCGTGCTCTCCGGTCTCCTCAGCATCGTGCGCGGCCCGCAGGCGCGCGGTGCCGACGACACGATCGACGTGCGCGCCGGCGAGACGGTCGGCGAGGTCGGACTCCTGACCGGGCGCCCGCATACCGGCTCGGTGCTAGCGCTGCGCGACAGCACGCTGGCGCGGCTGTCGAAACCGGCCTTCGACCGGCTGATCGCGCGCTATCCGCAGATCCTGCGGCGCCTGGCCCAAGAGATCGCCTCCTGGTCGGCGCGCCCCTCGGTTCGCGATCGGCCGCCCAACGAGCGCCGCACCGTGATGCTGCTGCCGCTGTCGCCGGAACCGCCGACGCGCCTCGCGCAGCTTTTGAAGGACGCGCTGGAGGCGGCGGGGCGGCGTACCACGCTGCTCGACATCGCCGATCGCGACCGCGTCGACGAGGAATACGACGCGATCGAAGCGGCGCACGACGTCACCATTTATTGCGGCGAAAACACCACCTCGACGTGGTCGCTCCTGTGTCTCCGGCGCGCCGATTACGTCATGCTCGTCGCCGACGGCGCGGCGTCGCCGCGCCGCCCGGAATTGATGCCGCGTCTGGAGGCGTTGCGCCGGCGCCGCGTCATCCTGGTGCTGACGCACGAGGAAACGCGTCGCTTGCCCGCGCCCGCCGCCGGATGGCTGGCGCAAGTGCCGGCGCAATATCATCGCCATATCCGCCTCGATCGCGCCGACGACATTGCGCGCTTGGCCCGATTCCTGGTCGACCGCGCCGTCGGGCTCGTCCTATCCGGCGGCGGCGCGCGCGCGTACGGCCATATCGGCGTCGCGCAGGCGCTGCGAGAAGCGGGCATCGAGTTCGATCTCTTGGGCGGCACCAGCATGGGCGCGATCGTGGCCGCCGGCTTCGCTCATGAGTGGGATATCGACGAAATCCGCGCACGGCTGCACGAGGCTTTCGTCGCGTCGAATCCGCTCGGCGACGTCGCGATTCCGCTGTTGGCGTTGAGCCGCGGCGTCCGCGTCAGCGCGCGCCTCAGGCAAAACTTCGGCACGAGTCGCATCGAGGATTTGTGGCGGCCCTATTTCGTCGTGTCGTCGAACCTCACGACCGGCAAGGTGCAGGTCCATCGTGAGGGCCGCTTGTGGCGGGCGCTACGCGCCAGCGTCGCGATTCCGGGGCTGCTGCCGCCGGTGATCGAGCACGGCGACGTGCTGGTCGACGGCGCGGTGATGAATAATCTCCCCGCGGAGGTCATGACGGCGGTCAGTTTCGGCCCGGTCATCGGCGTCGATGTCGGGCGGCGCGAGGATTTTCGGCCGGTCAATCGCGGCTGGCTCGCGACGCTGATTCTTGGTGCCGACGCGCACGCGCCGGGCATGGTCAACATGCTGCTGCGTGCCGGCACGATCGCCAGCGAGGCCGAAACCGAGCTCAGCCGCCAGCATGTCGATCTTTTGATTGAGCCGCCCTTGGATCAGATCGGCATGCGCGATTGGCACTCTTTCAATCGCGCCGTCGAGGCGGGCTATCGCCACACCATGCAGATGTTACAGCACGTCGATCTGGCAAAGTTCCGGTCGTGATGATTTGCGCGGTTCGGGTCGGGGGACTCGCTCCCGCTTCGCCGGCGATGGGCTTCCCCCAAAATGGGCGGGGCTGCTCTGACCCCCCACCGGTACAGAGCAGCCCCGCGATCGCCTGAAAAGTCAGACGGGCGTCGTACTACTTCTTCTTCCGCTTCGCCGTCTTTTTCGCGGGCTTCGCTTTCTTCTTAGCAGCCATTTCAATTCCCTCTAACTCGGGCCGCAACGGACCATCCGATGCGTAGCCCAGCA
>JASHUX010000379.1 GCA_030039775.1 Alphaproteobacteria bacterium
AAGGAAGACGCGATCGCCAAGGCTGAAGACCGGCTGTTGTTCCGCGAGGCGATGGACCGGATCGGCCTGCAATCGCCGAAGAGCAAGCTGGTGCGCTCGCTCGACGAGGCGCGCGCGAACCTCGCCTATGTCGGCCTGCCCGCCGTGATCCGCCCGTCTTTCACCCTTGGCGGCACCGGCGGCGGCATCGCCTATAACGGCAAGGAATTCGAGGACATCGTCGAGAACGGCCTGCGCGCCTCGCCCAGCCACGAGGTGCTGATCGAGGAATCGGTGCTGGGCTGGAAGGAATTCGAGATGGAGGTCGTGCGCGACCGCGCCGACAATTGCATCATCATCTGCTCCATCGAGAACGTCGATCCGATGGGCGTCCACACCGGCGACAGCGTTACCGTCGCGCCGGCGCTGACCCTGACCGACAAGGAATATCAGATCATGCGCAACGCCTCGATCGCGGTGCTGCGCGAGATCGGGGTCGATACTGGCGGGTCGAACGTGCAGTTCGCGGTCAATCCCGCCGATGGCCGTCTCGTCATCATCGAAATGAATCCGCGCGTCTCGCGCTCGTCGGCGCTGGCGTCGAAAGCGACCGGCTTCCCCATCGCCAAGATCGCGGCCAAGCTCGCCGTCGGCTACACACTCGACGAATTGCGCAACGAAATCACGCAGATCACGCCGGCGTCGTTCGAGCCGACCATCGATTACGTCGTCACCAAGATGCCGCGCTTCGCGTTCGAGAAATTCCCGGGCGCCGAACCGTTGCTCACCACCTCGATGAAGTCGGTCGGCGAGGCGATGGCGATCGGCCGCAGCTTCGCCGAATCCGTGCAGAAATCGCTGCGCTCGATGGAGACCGGCCTCACCGGTTTCAACGAGATCGAGATCGCGGCTGCGGCGTCGGGCGATAAGAACGCGATCCGCGCCGCGCTGGCGCTGCCGACACCGGATCGCTTGCTCGTCATCGCGCAGGCTTATCGCCACGGTTTGACCACCGAAGAGATCCACGCCGCGTGTCATTACGATCCGTGGTTCCTCGACGCCATTGCCGAGATCGTCGCGGTCGAGGCGGACGTCAGGGCAAACGGCTTGCCGCGCGACGCCGCCGGCTTGCTGCGTTTGAAGCGGTTCGGCTTCTCCGACGCGCGTCTCGCCGAGCTGACGGGTCAAGGCGAGAGCGACATCGCGGCGCTCCGCCAGCGCGCGAACGTCCATCCCGTCTACAAGCGCATCGACACCTGCGCCGCCGAGTTCCCCGCGCTGACGCCTTATCTCTATTCGACCTACGAGACCGAATGCGAGGCCGAGCCGACCGACCGCAACAAGGTCATCATCCTCGGCGGCGGCCCGAACCGCATCGGCCAAGGCATCGAGTTCGACTATTGCTGCGTCCATGCCGCCTATTCGCTGAAAGAGGCCGGTATCGAGACCATCATGGTCAACTGCAATCCCGAAACGGTGTCGACCGACTACGACACGTCGGACCGGCTCTATTTCGAGCCGTTGACCGGCGAGGACGTGATCGAGATCGTGCGGGTCGAGCAGCGCACCGGCGGCGTGCTCGGCGTCATCGTCCAGCTCGGCGGTCAGACGCCGCTCAAGCTCGCGGCGGCACTGGAGGCCGCGAACATTCCGATCCTCGGCACCTCGCCCGACGCCATCGATCTCGCCGAGGACCGCAGGCGGTTCCAAGAGCTTCTGGCCAAGCTCGGCTTGAAGCAGCCCGAAAACGGCATCGCGACGTCACTCGACGAAGCGGTCGCGGCCGCCGAACGCGTCGGCTATCCGGTCGTGATCCGGCCCTCTTATGTGCTCGGCGGCCGCGCGATGGAAATCGTGCACGAGCCGGAAGGGCTGGCGCGCTATATGACTCACGCGGTGAAGGCGTCGGGCAAGAACCCGGTGCTGATCGACCGCTACCTCGCGGACGCGATCGAGGTCGATGTCGACGCGCTCGCCGACGGCGACACGGTGCATATCGCCGGCATCATGGAACATATCGAGGAGGCCGGGATTCATTCCGGCGACAGCGCCTGTTCGCTGCCGCCCTATTCGCTGCCGCCGGCGGTGATCCGCGATATCGAGCGCCAAACCACCGCGCTGGCAAAGGCCTTGCATGTCGTCGGGCTGATGAACGTGCAGTACGCCGTCAAGGACGGCACCGTCTACGTGCTGGAGGTCAATCCGCGCGCCTCGCGCACGGTGCCGTTCGTGGCGAAGGCGACCGGTGTGCCGATCGCCAAGATCGCGGCGCGGGTGATGGCGGGCGAGAAGCTTGGCGGCTTCGCCCTGGCGCGCAGCGGGAAGAAACGTGTCGCGGTCAAGGAGGCCGTGTTCCCGTTCGCCCGCTTCCCCGGCGTCGATCTAATCCTGGGCCCGGAGATGAAATCGACCGGCGAGGTCATGGGGCTCGACAGCGATTTCGGCCGCGCCTTCGCCAAGTCGCAGCTCGGCAGCGGCACCATGCTGCCGCTCTCCGGCACGGTGTTCGTCTCGGTCCGCAACAAGGACAAGCCGGCCGTCGTGGCGCCCTGCCGCCGGCTGATCGAGCTCGGCTTCAAGCTGCTGGCGACGCGCGGCACCGCCGATTATCTGCGCGGCCAGGGCCTCGAGGTCGAGACGATTAACAAAGTGCTGGAAGGCCGGCCCCATATCGTCGATCGGATGCTGTCAGGGGGTGTCCAGCTCGTGTTCAACACCACCGAGGGCGCTCAGGCCAAGACCGACAGTTTCAGCCTGCGGCGCACCGCACTCATGGTAGGTATTCCCTATTATACAACCATAGCGGGTAGTCGGGCCGCCGTTCAAGCCATCGCGGCCTTGGCCAGCGCCAATCTTGAAGTCGCGTCCTTGCAATCTTATTTTGAGGCTTCGCCCGGGGCGGCAGCGTAGTAGTCTTGGTTAATTCGTGCCGCGCCAGTGGCAAAATCCGGGTGGAGGCCCGGCCGGTAATCGACCTTTTTCACGTGTTGGGGGAAGAGCTTTCCTCATGGCAAAAATTCCAATGACCGCCGCCGGGTTCAACCGGCTTCAGGACGAATTGAAGCGTCTCAAGGCGACCGATCGGCCGTCCGTGATCAAGGCGCTCGCCGAGGCGCGCGAGCACGGCGATATATCCGAAAACGCCGAGTATCACGCGGCACGCGAGCGCCAGAGCTTCATCGAGGGGCGCCTCGCCGAACTCGAAGACAAGATCGCGCGCGCGGAGGTGATCGACGTCTCGAAGCTTTCAGGCAAGCAAGTCAAGTTCGGCGCCACGGTCACGCTCGAGGACGAGGAGACCGAGGAAAAAAACATCTATCAGATCGTCGGCGAGGACGAGGCCGATATCAGCAAGGGCCGCCTGTCGGTAACGTCGCCGCTGGCGCGCGCGCTGATCGGCAAAGGCGTCGGCGAATCGGTCGAGGTTTCGACGCCGCGCGGGGCCCGCTCTTACGAGGTGGTCCGCGTCGCGTTCAAGTGACGCGACGCGCCACGTTACTCAGACCACAAACACCGTCGAGCCGGTGGTCTTGCGCGCCTGCAGATCGGCATGCGCTTTGGCGGCGTCCTTCAGCGGATAGGTCTGGCTGACCACGATCTTGACCTTGCCCGACAGCACCACGTCGAACAGGTTCTTCGCCATCGCCACCAGATCCTCGCGCTTGGCGCCGTAGGTCTGCAACGTCGGCCGCTGCACGTAGAGCGAGCCTTTCGCCGCCAAAATGCCGAGATCGACCGGCGGAATCTTCCCCGAGGCCTGCCCGAAGTTGATCAGGAATCCATGCGGCCGGATGCAGTCGAGCGATTTCATGAAGGTGTCCTTGCCGACGCCGTCATAGACGGCGGGGCATTTGGCGCCTTTGGTGATCTCACCGACCTTCGCGACGAAATCCTCCTTGTTGTAGTCGATTACATGGTCGTAGCCGTGATCGCGGGCCAGCTTGACCTTGGCGGCGCCGCCGACCGTGCCGATCACGGTCGCGCCCTTGGCCTTCGCCCATTGGCCGAAGATCAACCCCACGCCGCCCGCCGCGGCATGGAACAGCACCGTGTCGCCCTTTTGGATGTTGTAGCTGCGGTTGACGAGATATTCGGTGGTGAGGCCTTTCAGCATCATCGCCGCCGCGGTCTGATCCGAAATCCCGTCGGGGATTTTGACCAGACGCGCCGCCGGGACGAGCCGCGCCTCGGAATAGGCGCCGAGCGGGGCCGAGCCGTACGCAACGCGATCGCCGACCTTGAGATCGGTGACGCCCGGCCCGACTTCCTCGATCACCCCGGCCGCCTCGCCGCCCAACGGGCTCGGCATCGGCATCGGGTAGAGGCCGCTGCGCTGATAGGTGTCGACGAAATTGAGGCCGACCGCGGTATGCCGCATGCGCACCTCGCCCTGGCCCGGCTTGCCGAGATCGAGCTCTTCCCAGCGCAATACCTCCGCCCCGCCGGTTTCGTGAAAGCGAATGACATGAACCATGATGATGCCGCCTCCCGTTATCTGCCGCGACATTAGCGGCCCCGGCCGTACCGGGGAAGTCACTCCCCCGGTATGGCGCCGCCGCGTCGGGTGCGCAGCTTGACGTAGAGAATGACCAGAACCAGCAGGAGTGTGACGCCGTTGGCCCCGACGATCGGCGCTTCGCGCAGCCACAGCCCATAGATCAGCCACAGGAATGTGCCGCCGCTGAAGATGGTCAGCCAACCCATCGAAATGTCTTCGGCCTCGCGCGTCCGCCACGTTTTCACGACCTGCGGCACAAAGGCGAGGGTCGTGCAAACCCCGGCGGCAAGGCCGACAACATTGGCGGGATCGATCATGGGCCGGCGACGATCGCTTCGCAGCCCATCGCCAACGACAGCAGCGCTTCGTCATTGCCGCCGACCGCCGACAATAGGAGCCCGGTCGGCATGCCGTCGTCATCGAAGCCGCTCGGCAACGAGACGCCGCACCAATCGAGGAAATTACCGAGACTGGTGTTGCGCAAAAGACGGGCGTTGGTCGCAAAGAAGCGCTCGTCGTCACGCTCCAGCGGCGCGATCGGCGGCGCCACGAGCGGCGCCGTCGGAAACGCAACGAAGGCGCCGGCGAGACGTGCCGCCGTCTCGGCGATCAGTCTGCGCCGCAGAAAAGAAATCGAGAGGTAGTCGGTCAGTTCGATTTGTGCTCCGGTCCGCAGCCGCGCGACGACGCGTCGGTCCATGCGATCCGCGGCGTCGCTATCGAGCCGCCCCCGATGGATCGTGTATGCTTCCGCCGCCAGGATGATCCCGCGCCTGTCCCCCAAGCGCATCAACGCGTCGAACGCCGGCAGCGCCGCGCGCTCGATAGCCGCGCCGGCTTGCGCCAATCGCTCGATCGCCGCCTCGAAATTCGCTAGCACCGCCGGCGCGCAATCCTCGAGCACGACATTGGTTGGCACGAGGATGCGAACGCCGGACGGCGAATGCGCTTGCAGCGGCACCGGCCTGTCCCCACGCATCGCCCCGGCAACCTGCGCCGCTTCGACGACGGTGCGGCTGAAGATGCCGAGCGAATCCAGGGTCGGCGACAGCGGAAACACACCCGCCATCGGATAGCGCCCGACCGTCGATTTGTAACCGACAACGCCGTTGAGCGCCGCCGGCAACCGGACCGAACCGCCGGTGTCGGTACCGATCGCGACCGGCACCAGGCCGCGGGCCACCGCGACCGCCGATCCCGACGACGAACCGCCCGGCACGCGCGGTTCCGTGCCGTGGGCGTTGCGCGGCGTGCCGTAATGCGGATTGAGGCCGATGCCCGAATAGGCGAACTCGGTCATGTTGGTCGCACCGACGCACACCATGCCGGCCTTGGCTAGATTGGCGACGGCGGGCGCATCGCGCTGGGCCGGCGGGTCGTCCTCCAGCACGACCGATCCGGCGCGCGTCGTCAGACCCTTCAGATCGAACAGATCCTTCCACGCCACCGGAACGCCGTCGAGCGGGCCGAGCGATTGGCCGCGTTGTTTCGACGCTCGGGCCTCGTCCAACGCGCGGTCGCGCGTGACTCGCGTGAAAACCGCTTTGTCCTCGCAGGCGGCTATCCGCGCCAGGTTCTCTTCGGCAACGGCGACTGGGTCGGTCATCGCACCTCCGCCGGCGCCAAAGCGGCGCGCCCGAGAATCATATCCGATGCTTTCTCGGCGATCATGATGGTCGGGGCGTTGGTATTGCCGCCGATGATGGTCGGCATCACCGAGGCATCGACGACGCGCAAGGCATTGACGCCCCGCACCTTCAATTGCGCGTCGACCACGGCCTCCCGACCAACCCCCATCTGGCAGGTGCCGACCGGATGGAATGCGGTGCGCACGTCCGAGCGGATGAAGGTGTCGAGCTGATCGTCGGACTGCGCCTGCTCGCCCGGCGCCGCCTCGCGTTCGATCAGCGGCGCCAACGGTCCGCTCTTCACCAGCTCGCGGGCGATGCGGATCGCAGCGCGTAGCGGCAGGTAATCGCTTTTCTCAGCCAACAGATTGAACGTGATGCGCGGTTTCGCCATCGGATCGGCGGAGCGCAGCTTGATCCAGCCGCGGCTGTCGGGATGCAGCAGCACCGCGCGGATCGACAGGTACTGTCCGTCGGGCTTGCGCCAGCCGGGGAACCAAAGCTTCGCGAACAGCCGCACCGGCGAGATCAGGAATTGCAGGTCCGGCCGCTCCAGCCCTTCGCGCGACCGGACGAACAGCATGCCGGTCACCGGCAAGCCAGCGAGCGTGCCCGTGCCCGTCGCCGCCCATTGCACCAGCGACCGCGCCACGCGATCGACGCGTAATTGATTGACGAACGTGATCGGCCGGTTGAGCAACACGTCGATCCCGGTCGAGGCATGGTCCTGAAGATTGCGCCCGACGCCGGGCAGATCGACTAGCGGCTTGATGCCGTTCGCCCGCAGCTCGTCCGCCGGGCCGATGCCCGACAGCATCAGCAGATGCGGCGAGTTGATCGCGCCGCCGGACAGGATCACTTCGCGATTGGCGCGGACGACCGTGTTGCGTTCGCCTTGCACATATTCGACGCCGCCGGCCCGGCCGCCTTCCATGACCACGCGCACGGCATGCGCATTGGTCTCGACAATCAGGTTCGGCCGGTTCCTTGCCGGCCGCAGGAACGTCACCGCGGTGCTGCCGCGTCGTCCGCCCTTGGTGGTGAAGTCGGGCACGCCGAAGCCTTCGGGCTGCGCGCCGTGGAAATCCTCCGTCTCGGGATGGCCCGCCGCAACCGCGGCGCCGCGGATCAGATCGTAAAGCTTGTGCGTCTTGTCGTGACGCGACACATGCAGCGGCCCGCTGCCGCCGTGATACGTGCCCTCGCCGCGCCAGTCGCTTTCGAGCCGACGGTAGTACGGCAGGATGTCGGCATAGCTCCATCCGGCATTGCCAAGCTGCCGCCATTGGTCGTAGTCGCGCGGATGGCCGCGCGAATAGAGCATGCCGTTGATCGAGGACGAGCCGCCCAAGAGCTTGCCGCGCGGCACCGGAATGAAGCGGCCGTTGAGATTGGGTTCGGGCTCGCCGTCATAACCCCAACCGT
>JASHUX010000380.1 GCA_030039775.1 Alphaproteobacteria bacterium
CAAAAGAGCGGCTGCATCCTCCAAATATCATCGGTCGGCGGCCGCCTGACCCGGCCCGGCAGCACACCGTACCATTCAGCGAAATGGGCTGTCGGAGGCTTTACCGAATCTCTTGCGCAGGAGCTGTCACCGTTCGGCGTAAAGGTGTGCGCCCTTGAGCCCGGCGGCATGCGGACGAATTGGGGCGCCCGCACTAATCAGGACATGCCGAAACTGCTCCCGGATTATGAACCCTCCGTCGGGGCCGTGGCCAAGGCCTTGAAATCGTATTGGGGGAAAGAGATCAGTGATCCCGCCAAGGTAGCTCAGGTTGTGCTTCGTTTGGCCTCCAGTGACCGCATTCCGGCGCACCTCCTGATCGGCAGCGACGCGGTTCGCTTCGCCACGGAAGCCGAGAAAACGCGGGCGGCCGAGGGCGAACAGTGGCGGGACGTGAGCCTTTCGATAGATGTGGAGTCTGCCACGGCGTTACCGGTCATGCGCTTCTGAAGGCTTCTGACAGTGGGGCGGAGTTAGCCCTCAGCCATCGCCACGCCGAGGCAGAATTACCTTGAGAATCCAGTGCCCAGTTTGTTCCTGCCCGGCCCACCATTCTGCTCCGCGCTAGATCCGCCCCGCGACCTTTTCGAGCAATGCCCGAACATCGCCTGGCGGTGCGTCGCCCGCCCAGACGACATAATCGTCCGGCCGGACAAGGACCAGGCGGGCGCCATATTGCTCGCGTCCGCCCGCGTAGGTGTCACGCACGACTGTGAGCGGAATGGGCGCTACGCGCGCCGCTTCCTCGAACGGGCGCGTCTCCGCGTCGAAGGCCAAAAGGGTGAAGCCGGGCCCTAACTCGTCGAATAATTTTCGCCCGGATGATAGCGGCTGCGGCGCCAGATGATGACCGGCACGAGCGGCGTATGAATGGCGGCCGTGCGCCGTGTTCTTGCCGCCCGGCGGGCCAACGACCACGGCCGAGCCCTCGTAATTCGGCTCGTAGCTCAACATGGTTTCGCCAAAGCCGCCGGCGCGCCCCTTCCAAGCCTCCTCGAATTCGGCGCGGTCGCGTTGGGGGTTGTAGCGCGCGAGAAAGGCCGCGTCCGCGGCGATGCGCCCGGCAATGAAATCTTGACCCGTCTCCTTGAAGATCGGGCGGCGTTCCTCGCTATAGGATTGAAGCAGCGTCTCGCCGCCCCAGCCTTGTAACATCGCCGCCAGCTTCCAGCCGAGATTGCGCACATCCTCGAGGCCATTGTTGAGGCCGTAGCCGCCATAGGGCGGATGGCTGTGGGCCGCGTCGCCGGCGATGAAAACGCGGCCGACGCGATACTCGTCGGCGACGGCAATGCGCAAATCCCAAAATCCGACGTGATCGAATTCGCACGCGAACTCGAATCCGACGGCGCTGCGCAGCAGGCCGACAAAATCGTAATTTTCGCGCGTAGTGCCGGCGGGCACCGGCGCGTGGAAGAAAAATCCCTCGCCGACATCGACGCGGCCGAAGAATTGCCAATAGCCTTTCAGTTCCGGCCGGAACACAAGATAGGTTGAGCGGTCGGGAAAGCGTTTCAGCCCTTCGTGCAGTTCGCGCGAACGGAATACGGCCAGCACCATAAGCTGATCGAAATCGGCGCCGCCGCGGGCGATGCCGATCTGCTCGCGCACCCCCGAACGGGCGCCGTCGCAGCCGACGGCGTAATCCGCCTCCCATATTTCGCGCTGACCGTCCGGATCGATGGCGGTGACGCCGACCGCACGCTCATCCTGTTCGATCGTCTCCACAGTCCAACCGAAATAGGTATCGATATTCGGCAAGGTCGCGATCTTGCCGCGCAGCACCTGTTCCGTCAGGTACTGCGGCAACCGTTCCGGCGGTTGGAAATAATAGGGACGCACGATTTCGCGTTGGGGCGGCGCGAACCAGTATTCGCTCATCAGGTTGCCGTAGGCGGTGATGCCGCCGATCGGATAGCCGGGCGGCATGATCCGAGCGGCGCGCAGTGCGTCGCCAATGCCCCAGCGATAGAAATGCTCAAGCGTGCGGGGATGGAGGTTTTGGCCCTTCGGGATTCGGTGCATCTCGGTGCGGCGCTCGATCAGCGCGCCGGAAATACCGCGTAATCCCAATTCCACCGCGAGCCCGGCGCCGACCGGCCCGCCGCCGACGATAATGACTTGATACTTTTTCATCGGCGGCGGACGGTAGAGGAAATCGACCGGGAAGCCAACGCGCGGCAACGCAAGGAATATCTGCCATGAAGTTTGGTTTGTTCGGCGGCGCCCGTGCCGCGCGCGGCGGTCCGACCGGCGACAGCCAAGGCTATGCCGACTATATCGACTATGTGTGCGAGGCCGAGGCGTTGGGTTTCCACAGCGTCTTCGTCGTCGAGCATCATTTCACCGGACACGGTCAGGTTTCGGCCTCGCTCAATATCCTGAGCTACCTCGCCGCGCGCACGTCGCGGATCCGGCTCGGCACGGCAGTGGTCGTGCTGCCGTGGCACAATCCCGTGCTGATCGCAGAGCAAGCAGCGACGCTCGATCTGTTGTCGAACGGCCGGTTCGATTTCGGGGTGGGCAAGGGCTATCGCGACGCCGAGTTCGCCGGCTTCTGTGTGCCGCCCGTCGAGGCGACCGAACGATTCGACGAGGCGATGGCGGTGATCCGCACGGCATGGAGCAGTCCCGAGCGCTTTTCGCACCACGGCAAACGTTGGCGCTACGACAATATCGTCGTCGAGCCCGCGCCGAAGCAGCGGCCGCATCCGCCGTTCTGGCTTGGCGCCGGCAGCGACGAGTCGATCCGCCGCGCGGCTCGCGAGGGATACAGTCTTTTGCTCGATCAGCTTGCACCGATCGATCTGATCGTCGGCCGCGTTGCCGCCTTTAAGGCCGAGTGCGCGCGCGTCGGACGGCCGTACGATCCGCTACAGATCGGCGTGACGCGCGGCTTCCAGCTTCTGAAGCATGAATCGGAGCGTGCCGCCGCGATCGCGACGAGGTTCGACGTGCTGAAGGCGATCGGCGGGCTGGCGCGTGGCGCGGGCGCCGAGGCCTATCACGCGATCGGCGGACCGGCGGGTGAAACGGAGCTCGACGACGCGGCGCTGCTCGGCACGGCGGATCAGATCGTGACGCGGCTCAAGAAATTGCAAGCGGGCGGCATTGAATTGGTGCTGTTGGTCGATCCCCGCCCGTCGCGCGACAATTTGCGCCGCTTCGCCCGCGAGATCATGCCCGCCTTCGCCTAGAGGCCTTCGATAAACGCCACCATCCGCTTGCGCTGATCGGGGTCGGGCAGAGTGCCGCGCTGCGCGCCGAGATTATCGGTCATGTGGGCGGCGTCGTTGGTGCCGGGAATGACCGCGGTGACGCGGGGATCGGCCAATAGGAACTTGAGGAAGAACTGCGCCCAGCTTTGCGCGAAGCCGCGCGCCCAATCCGGAACCGGCTTGCCGTGCACCGCGCGGAACAGGCGAGCGCGGCCGAATGGCAGCGCGGTCAGCACGCCGGCCTTGACCTCGGCCGCCAGGGGCAGAATGCGGCGCTCCGCCTCGCGGTCGTCGAGCGAGTAGTCGATCTGCACGAAATCAGGCTTCTCGTGTCCCAATACCGCTTCGACCGCCGGGAACGAGCCGTGGTAGGTCGAGGTGATCCCGACATAGCGGCACAGGCCTTGCGCCTTCCACGCCCGGAACTGCGCCAGCGATTGATTCGGATCGCTGACATTGTGGAGCTGCAACAAATCGACCTTCGATGTCTTGAGGCGCGTCAGCGAACGCCGCAGCTCGGCTTCGTCTGATTCCTCGACCTTAGTGGCAATGAAAAGCTTGTCGCGCAGGCCCGCCGCGCTCATGGCCTCGCCAAGAACGGCTTCCGCATCGCCGTAGGTCGACGCCGTATCGATCAATTTGCCGTCGGCCGCGACCATCGCATGGATCACCTTGGTCGCCGCTGCGAGGGCGTCCTCGCCGTTGTAATTGAAGACGGCGGCCGTGCCGAGACCGACGACGGGAATGCGCTCGCCGCTGCTCGCGATCGGGCGTGTGATCAGCGGTGCGTCGGCGCTCTGCGCGGCGGCGCGGCCTGCAATCAGCGTGCCGGCGGCAAGCGCGGCAAATTCGCGGCGAGTCAGGTGTGTCATGTCAATCTCCCGGCGCGGCCGCGGGTTCAAGCGTCGCGGCACGATTTTCCTGCGAACGGCCGAGCGCCAGCGACAATCCTATCCACGCCGCGGCGACAGGAAGCGCCACCAGCGCGATGCCGGCGAGCTTCAGCCCCAAAATCTGCAGACTATCGTATACCCAGGTATAGGCCGCGTCGGAGCCGCGATAGACCACGACGTCGATCAGATTCTTCGCTTTGTATTTCTCCTCGCGCGCCAGGACGACGTAGAAAATCTGCCGCGCCGGATTAGCGATGGCGAAATGCGCCCAGCGCTGAACGATCTGGGTGATCATCACCACGGCCAGCACGGGCATTGCGGCCAGCACGGCAAAGCCCACAACGTAAACCACTGGCAACGCGGCGGCCGCCATGCCGGTGCTGATCCGTTTCAGCAGTCGTGCGGTGACGAAGGCCTGCGTCGCCAAGGTCAATATGCCGACCGCGAAATCGATGCTGGCGAACACCCGTGTTTGTGCGCCGGCGCCCTTGACCGTGGCGGCAACGATATGGGCCTGCTCGAGATACAGAATGGTGGCGCAGAACGACAGGAGGCTGACCCAGCCGGCGACCCCGATGAGATAGGGCGAGCGGATCAGCTCCGGCAAGGCGGCGAAAGCACCGCCGCCAAGCTGCCGCGTTTCTGGGTGCGGCCCGTTTTGGGCATGCGCCGCCCATTCGAGGCGGTAGACGCAAAACACAGCGATTTCCAAGAATGCAACCGCGACGATCAGCAAATTGGTCGGGCCGAGCGGCACCGATAGCCCGATCGTGATGGTCGGTCCCAGGAGGCCGCCGGCGGTGCCGCCTGCGCCGATGAATCCGAACAGGCGCTTGCCTTGCTCGCTCGTGAAGAGGTCGGCCATGAACGACCAGAACACCGCAACCGCGAACAGATTGAAGACGCCGACCCAGATGAAAAAAATTCGGGCTACCGTCACTGTGCCGACGCCCAAATGCAACGCCAGCCAGAACGCCAGTAGATTGAAGGCGAAGAAGTGGTAGACGATGGGAATGAATTTGGCGCGCGGCAGGCGCGCCACCAGCGCGCCGTATATCGGCTGCGCGATCAGCAACGTCAGGAAGATCGCGGTCACGACCCAGGGCAACGCCCGAAGCCCGCCTGCGATTGCCATCTCATCGCGCAGCGGGCGCAGCACGTAATAGCCGGCGAGCAGGAAAAAGAAATAAGCGAAGGACCAGAGCGCGGCTGCCCGCTCGGCCGGTGTCGCTGGCAATGCGCGTGCGAGCCAGCGCTCGACCGGGCTCACGGCGCCAGGCCCAGTTTCTGCTTCAACTCCGTGGCGCTCACCGCCTGTCCGTAGCCAGGGTTGCCGCGCTGGAATTTCCGCGCCGCCGCCAGGTTCCCGACTATTACCGGGTCGAAGCCGGCATCGTGCACCAGCATCGCCGCGACCTTCACCGCGCCGGCGTCGTCGCCCGCGATCGGGATCGCCAGGCGCGGCGCCGGCCTGTTGGCCTGGTCCGCCAAGATGCGATAGTTCAGCGTATTGAAAGCACGGACGATGTGCGCGCCAGGTAGATATTCCTGCGATACGGCGCCGATACCGTTCTTCTCGACCTCGGCGGCGATCTCGGCGCCGTCGCGTGCTGCGCCCGCATTGCCGGCGTCGAGAACGATCTTGCCCTTGAGGGACGCGTCGTATTCCCTGCCAAAAGCGGGATAGGCGCCGTAAGGGATGGCAAGCAGCATTGCTTCGCCAAACGCGATTGCCTCGGCCACGGTGCCGGCTTTCGCCAGCGGTCCGGCTTCTTTGACCAACCCGGCCAATTCCTCGGGATGCCGCGAGGAGAACAGGACCGGATGCTCGTCCTTGACCCAGAGGCGCCCAACCGTGCCCCCGATCTTGCCCGACCCGATCACGCCGATCTTCATCTTGGATTGCGCGAAGGCCGGCCGCAGCGCGGCGCCGACCGCGACGGCGCCCGCTGCGGTTAAAAGGGCGCGGCGCGAGCCGTCGAGCAACCGAAATCCGGACATGGGGTGTCTCCTTCTTGGAGCGCGCCAAGGTACGCCGATCCGGCACCGGCGCAATGTTATCCACATCACAACTGCATGAGTTGGTCGCATGAGTCGGTTGCGCACGCCGGTCCGGGACCGGGGCGGAACGGACGCCGTCGCTCGCTTGTTGTAAAGATCTAACGCCGGATCAAAACGGGCAGGAGCCGGTCATGGAAGCGATGATCATCGTCCTAACTTTTGCCGCAGTGGGGAGCGCCCTCGCCGTGCTTCGCGAGGTCACGGAATCGCGGCGCGCGATCCGCGTCGTCGCGCGTAGTCGGCCCGAGGACCGGGGGCTTGTGGGACTTCGCCGCGCGGCCGATGCACTCCGCGATTTGAAATAATCTTTCGAGATAATCGCGTCAGCGGCCGTTGCCGGGCCGGGTTTCCGGCAGGAGCAGGGCGGCGAACAGCGTCGCCGCCAATCCGACCAAACTTAGACACAAAAGCGCCGAAGTTTCCCCAAGCCGGTCGGCGACCAGCCCGGCAACGGTCGTGCTGAGCGTCGCCCCGATGCCGATGGCGAAGCCGACCGTACCGAGCGAGATATTGAAGTGGCCGGTGCCGCCGGCAATGTCCGCCGTCACCAAGGGCACCAGCACGCCGTTGCAGGCGGCGCAAATCCCGTCGAGGACTTGGATCGGTATCAACAGCGCCGGACTCGGCGTAATGGCGAACAGAACGCCGCGCGCCGTCAATATGGCAAGCGACACGATCATCACCGCGCGACGGCCGTTGCGTCGCGCATAGAGGCCGACGCGCTGCGAGATCGCCACCACCACGAATTGCGGCAGCACGATAAAGGCAGCGATCAGCAAACTAGCGTCCTCCGGCATCTGCTCGGTGATGCTGACGCTCGCGAGCGGCAGCATTGCGGCGTTGGCGAGGGTGAACAGCATCTCGCAGGCGCCGAAAATCAGCAGGCGCCGGTCCTCGAGAACGCGGATCGCGGACCTGAGGGTGGCGCGGTGCCGCACATTCGGGTTAGGTCGGGCACGGGCGTCGAGCCGCCGCAGAGGCAACATCAGCGCAATCGCAGGAAAACTCAGCGCCGCCGTAAGGAAAAAGACCGAGCGCGTCGACACGTAATAGCCGAATGCGCCCATCAACGCGGCGCCGACCGCATTGCCGACCGATGAGTAACGGGCGTTGCGGCCGAACCGCGCCTCCAATCCGGCGCGACCCACCAGGGCGAAGCTCATCGCGGCGACACACGGACCGAGCGTGCAACTCGCGAAGCCGTGCAATATTTCCGCGATGAGGACGCTCAGCGTGCCGGGCTGGATCGCGAACATCAAGGCGCTCGCCGAGAACGCCAGAAGGCTCAGTCCCGCAATCACGCTCTTGCGCCGCGCCATGTCGACCACGGCGCCAGCGGGAATCTGACTGACCATTGCCGCGACGGTGCCGACGCTGAGCGCGACACCGATCGTGGTCTGCGTCCAGCCGCGCGTCGTCAGATAGACGGCAATGAACGGGCCGAATCCGGTCTGGATGTTGGCGACGAAAAGATTGAGAAGATCGAGGCTACGTCCCCCGGCGTTCGTCCGGCGGGATACCTTCATTTGGGCCCGTTGTGGTCTGGTTCTTGCGCGGGCGGGTTGGCGGCGGGTTTGGCCGGCAGGGGGGCGGGCGCCGGGGCGTAAATCACCGGCGCCGATTTATCCTGTTTATATTCGGGCGCCGATTTGAGCTGATCCTTGGACAAGGCCAGGGTCACGGGCTTGTTCTTGTCGCCGGGATGGAACTGCATCAGGTGCCAGTCGACGGCGATCTTGCGCGACCCGACGCCGAGAAAGCCGCCGAAATCGATCACCACGGCGATGGGCTTGCCTTCGCGATCGATCAGCACATTGGTAACAAGGCCCATCAGCTTACCGTCTGCGCCATACACTTGCTTGCCCAAGAGACTGTCGGCCTGTCCCCTCGGCGTCACAACATGGGGCGGCGGTGGGGGTGTCGGCGCGGCCTTGGCCGGCGCCGGCTGTTTCGGCGCCGGTTTCGGCGCTTCCGTCTTGGTTTGATCCTTGGGTTGATCTTGGGCGAACGTCGGCACGGCCAGTAACAACGCCAAACATAACGCCGGCAACCGACCCATCATCGCTGCCCCCGGCCTAGTCCGCCTGTGCGACCGTAACCTCGCCGTCACGGTCATTGACCTTGATGCTCACCGACTTGCCCTTGCGCTCAAGCGCGAGGTCCACCGTCGCCGCGCCCAATCGCAGATTGGCGATTTGCACCTGCGGCAGCCATTCCGGCAAGATCGGGTTGCGGAAATCGATCCGCTTGGCGTGGGCGTCGAACGAGATACCCACCGCGGCGCCCATGAAGGCGAACACCGACGCCGTCGACCATGCCTGCGGAATGCAGGCCACCGGATAACCGATCGGACCGAAATCGGCGCGTCGCGCGAAACCGCAAAACAACTCAGGCAGGCGATGCAGCGGCAACAGCGTCGCCGCACCGAACATGCCCGTCATAACGCGCATCAGTTCCGTTCGCAGGCCATACCGGGCAAACCCGCTGGCGATAATGGCGTTATCGTGCGGCCATACGCCGCCATTGTGATACGACATCGGGTTGTAGCGCGCTTCGCCTTCGGCGACGGTGCGGATGCCCCACTCACAAAATCCCTTTGGCGACATCAGTGTCGCCGCGACCTGCTTCGCACGCTCGGGCGTGGCGAGGCCGGCGAACAGGACATGGCCGGCATTCGACGCGCGCACCTGGCATTGTTTCTTGTCGCGGTCGAGGGCCAGCGCGTAAGTGCCTAATTCCTCGCACCAGAACGCGGCGTCGAAGCGTTCTTCCATCTCCTTGGCCGCGCGTTCATAGGCCGCGGCACGATCGGCCTTGTCCAGCAGCCGTGCCAGACGAGCGGCGCCGCGGTAAGCGGCGTAGGCGTAGGCCTGAACCTCGACCACGGCGATCGGTCCTTCCGCCAGCCGGCCGTCGCGATGAAAAATCGCGTCGCTCGAATCCTTCCAGCCTTGATTGACCAACCCGCTTCCAGACCGGTTGCCGTATTCGACAAAGCCGTCTTTATCGACGTCGCCGTAGTCGCGGATCCACGCCGTCGCGGCTTCGATGTTCGGCCAGATAGCGCGGATCAAATCGACGTCGCCGGTCCGTGCGTGGTAGGCATCGGCCAGCATCACGAATAGCGGCGTCGAATCCACGCTGCCGTAATATTTGCCGTAGGGGATTTCGTGAAGTGCCGCCATCTCTCCCTTGCGGGTCTCGTGCACGATCTTGCCCGGGTCCGACGCGGCGTGCTCGTCGTGCTTCGTCGCCTGGTTCGCCGCCAGGAAGCGCAGCGTGCCGGCCGCGACACTGGGATCGGACCACAGGCATTCGAGCGCGGTGATGATGCCGTCGCGACCGAATGCGGTGGAGAACCACGGCACGCCGGCATAAGGATAAGGCCCGTCCGCCGTATCGGTGATCAGCATGATCAGGTCCGCGCGGCTGCGGGAAATCCAATCGTCGAACGCTTCGTTGCTCGTCGCAATGCGTGCCGCCGCTCTTTCGCGATCGATGTGGCGCCGGTTGATCGTGTCACGCGTCTCGGCGAGCGTCGCGGTCGGCGCGGGCCGGTGTCCGCTGCGGAAGTGGATCGCGACCTCGATCGTGGTCTCGCCCCCTACCGGCAGGTCGATTTGCCATCGGGCGCGGTCGCGCTCGATCCGCGCGGGTTTCGGCGTGAGATCGATCTCGGTACGGCGTTCGACCCGGTCGAGACCGCGATAGGCCAGGACCAGTTGCGCGGGTCCCATTTTTGGCGGCAGCAAAGTCCCGTGCCTCCGTCGCTTAGTGCCGCGCAGCTCGAACAGATCGATGAAATCGGCCTCCACGGCGAGTTCCAAACCGAACGTCGAGCGCGTGGCGGCGTAGTTGGTGACATCGAGCGTCTGGAACAACGCAGCCCGGCCCAGCAGCAGCGTGTTGCGGATATGGACCGAACCCCGCCGCAGGCGCAATTGTTCGCCCTCGTACATGTCGGGGTTGCTGAGATCGGCTTCCAGCAACGCGCTTTCGCCCGTGACCGTCGACGACAGCAGCATCGGCGGTTTGCCCTCGATGGTGAGGGTCAGGGCCGACAGATAGCGCGTATCCTCGAAGATGATACCTTGCAACGACGCGGTCGGCGGCGTTGCGGATACAATATTGCCGGACCCGTCGAGAATCCCGAAGGCATCACCCTGTTTCAAGACAGAGGAACCGGGCAGGGCATCGGCGCCGACGGCCGAGATGTAATAGGGAGCAACTTCCGGGGACGAGACAGATTGGCCTTCGGGCAATGTCGATCCTTACGTGACGCGCAAACGAGGTTGGGCCCGCGCGGTTAGTTGGCGATAGATTTCGAGATAGTCCAGGGCCATTCGTCGCGCGGTGAAGCGTTCTTCAAAGACCTGCCGGATCCGATGCCGATCGAGACGGTGCAAGCGCTTGAGGGCCGCCGCCGCCTGGGCTTCGTCGTCGATAATATAGCCGGTGACACCGTCATCGATAACTTCCGGCACCGAACCCCGACGCCGCGCAATCACCGGCGTTCCGCAGGCGATGCTCTCGATCATGGTAAGACCGAACGGTTCCGGCCAGTCGATGGCGAAGATCAGCGCGGCGGCTTTGCCGAGGAAGTCGCTCTTCTCGTGCTCGTTGATTTCGCCGATAAACTCGACGTGCGGTTGTTCCAGCAGCGGCGCGATCTGCGTCGCGAAATAATCGCGGTCGGCTTTATCCACCTTGGCCGCCATCTTGATCTTCATGCCCGCCGCGGCAGCGATGCGGATCGCGGCGTCGGGGCATTTCTCGGGCGAAATGCGTCCGAGGAACGCGACATAGTCGCCGTCGCCGTTGCCCGCGGTCAACAGGTCGCGCGGTAGCCCATGGAGCACCGTGCCGACAAAGTTCGCGTCGGGCAGAAAAATGCGCTGCGCGTCGGAAATCGAGACCAGCGGGATGTTCGGATAGAGCTGATAGATCGGCACCAATTCCGCCATGTCGAGCCGGCCATGGAGCGTCGATACCACGGGCACGTTGCAGCGGCTCATCAGCGGATAGGCGATATGGTCGCAATGGAGATGGATCAGGTCGAATTCGCGCGCCCGCCGGGCGACGATCTCGACCATCGCGACATGCGGCGCGATCGGGTCGCGGATCGTGTCATCGAGACGCAAAGCCCGGGGCCAGATCGCTTCGAGCTTGGCCTTGGTGACGCTGTCGCCGCTGGCAAACAGCGTGACGTCGTGGCCGAGCGCTACCAACTCGTCCGCGAGGTTGGACACTACTCGTTCGGTACCGCCATAGAGTTTCGGCGGCACCGCCTCGTACAGAGGGGAGACTAGCGCGATTTTCATGACGTTGTTCACCGGCGACAGGGAAGGTATAGCGGCCGCCTATCTCGTGGGCAATGAGACCGTTAAGATCGGCGTGCTCATAACGTTACGGGCGCGGGGTAAATTCCGTGCCCGGCACTAGCGAGGTTAACGCGGATGGCGGGTGCGATTCGGGTCGGCATCGGCGGTTGGACTTACGAGCCGTGGCGCGGGCTTTTTTATCCCAAGGACCTGCCGAAAAAGCAGGAATTAACCTATGCGGCCGGCAAGCTGACCTCGATCGAGATCAACGGCACCTATTATTCGACCTTCAAGCCGCCGGTCTGGGCCAAGTGGCGCGACGAAACGCCGCCGGGCTTCGTGTTTTCGGTCAAGGCGTCGCGCTATTGCACCAACCGGCGCGTCTTGGCGGAAGCCGGCGAGGCGGTAACACGGTTCGTCAACCAGGGCCTGGCCGAGCTCGGCGAGCGGCTCGGCCCGATCAACTGGCAATTCATGGCCAGCAAAAGGTTCGATCCGTCCGACTTTGAGGCGTTCCTGAAACTGCTGCCGCGCGAGGCGAAAGGCCTGCCGCTGCGCCATGCCCTCGAACTCCGCAGCCCGACCTTCGACACCCCCCGATTTTACGAGCTGGCGCGGCGGTATAACGCCGCCGTCTGCTTCGCCGATGATGACGACTTCCCCCGGCTCGACGAAACAACCGCCGATTTCACCTATGCACGGCTGATGCGCACAGAGGACGGGATCGAAACCGGGTATGCCGGCGCCGATCTCGACGGCTGGGCCAAACGCGCCAGGGATTGGGCCAAACGCGGCGACGCCTTCATCTATTTCATTTCGGGCGCCAAGCATCGCGCGCCCGCTGCCGCCATGGCGATGATCGAGCGGGTCGGGCGTCCCGCGGTCACGCCGCGATGAAGCGGATCGGCAGCTTATAAGGGCCATGGCCGATGGTCGTCATCCACCATTCCGGCTCGCCCGCGGATTCCCATTTCGCGACACGCTTAATGAGTGCGCCGAACAGCGCCTCCATCTCGAGCTGCGCCATGATCTTGCCGACGCAGGAATGAAGGCCGAAGCCCCAGCCGACATGGCCCTTCAAATCGCGCTCGATGTCGAAGCGATCCGGGTCCTGCCACTTGCGCGGATCGCGGTTGGCGGCAGCGAATAACAGGCCGGTGCGCGTCCCCGCGGGCAGCACGTAGTCGCCGATCGTCACTTCTTTCGCGGTGATGCGGCCCGCCATGCGGGACGGCGAATCCCAGCGCAGGCTCTCGTCGAAGGCGTTGCGCAACAGCGACGGGTTGGCGCGCAGCTTCTGCCATTCGCCCGGGAATTCGCAAAAGGCGCGGATCGCGGTCGCCATGGTGATAACCGTGGTGTCGGAGCCGGCGGCCAGGATGGTCATCACCAGCAGCTTCGCCTCGTCGTGTGTGATCTCGCCGGCGTCGGCGAGGGCGTAGGTCGCCTCGCCTAGCCCGTCTTTGCGCATATTTTCGCGCGTGCAGGACTTGTCGGCCCAGACCACGACCGGCTCGGAGCCGACCAGCGCGTCGTGAAACACCTGATTCATAGGCCCCATGGTCGCCCATACCATGTGACCGAACGCGCTCATGTTCTCGCGGCCTTCGTTGGGCATGCCGAGCAGGTCGGGCAGCACCTTGTGCACGAACGGCCGGGTGATATCGACATTGGCGTCGATCACCTCGCCCGACCGCGCCATCAGTCTGGCGACCTGGTCGTTGGCGGTGCGTTCGAAGTCCGCGGTCAACGCTTTGAGCTTCGGCGGCGACATCACCTTCGCCATCACCTTGCGGATCTCGGTGTGACGCGGCGGATCGTCGGTCAGCAAAATCTCCGGCCGCACCGAGTTCGGATCGTGCCACGGCCGCGAGCGGTTGGAGAAAGATTGCCAGTCGGTGAGGCCGCCCGCGACTTCGTTATATCGCCCCATGATTGCGATGTTTTCGCGAGACAGCCAAACCACCGGCGCCAGCTCGCGGATCTTGTCGTCGGTCGTGCGCGAATTGAGGATCGCGTCGCGTCCCCACATGTCGCCGTCATAGACCGGAATGTCCTTCGCCATCGCGCCCCCCTACTTTACGCGCGTCGCAATCCACCGCTCGAGCAGCGCCGCGACTTCCTCG
>JASHUX010000381.1 GCA_030039775.1 Alphaproteobacteria bacterium
TGGGATTGCGGCCGAAGCTCGGTCCTGCCCGTTACATCGTCGACCTCGCCGGGCGCGATCGGGACTTGCGCAACCATCCGCATTACGACGGCGCCGGCTGGTAAATTCGGGGCGAAACTGCTTCCATCCGCCGGTAAATCGAATGGCGATGGGGCGTTTGATGGACGATTTCGCGGGCAAGATTGCCTTCATCACCGGCGGCGGCAGCGGCGCCGGTCTCGGCCAGGCCAAGGTGTTTGCCGCCGCCGGCTGCAAAGTGGTGATCGCGGACGTTCGCCAGGACCATCTCGATCACGGCGTGGCGGCCTTGAAGGCACGAGGCGCACAAGTCCACGGCATCAGGCTCGATATTACCGATCGCACCGCCTTCGCACGCGCCGCCGACGAAACCGAGCGCGTCTCCGGCCCGGTACAGCTTTTGTTCAACACCGCCGGCGTGTCGATCTTCGGGCCGCTCGAAAAGGCGACCTACGACGATTACGACTGGATGATGGGCGTCAATTTCGGCGGCGTGGTCAACGGCATGCAGACTTTCGTGCCGCGCATGATCGCGCACGGCAAGGGCGGGCATATCGTCAACACCGCGTCGCTCGGCGCGTTTTTCGCCGCCAGCGTCGCCGGCATTTACAGCGCCTCGAAATTCGCAGTGCACGGCATTTCAATGGCGATGCGCGACGCACTCGCGAAATACAATATCGGCGTCTCGTGTTTGTGCCCGGCGAACATCAAGACCAACATAGCGGAATCGATCAAAACGCGGCCCGCGAAATTCGCCCATAGCGGCTTTCAGGTCGACGAGGACGAAATCAAGGCGTTGCACGAAATCTACTCGCAGGGCATGGAGCCGGAGGAGCTCGCCGGCCACGTCCTTGAGGCGGTGAAGAACAATCAGTTCTACATCATCCCGTATCCCGAATCGCGGAAGGGATTGGAAGCCGGATTCAAAGCGGTGCTCGATGCCCTGCCGCCGGCGGACACAGATCTGGAGGGCCAAAAGAAGCGCGGCACGGCGATGCTCAAATACCGCCAGGCGCGCGAGGCGCTCGACAAGCGGAAGTACGGGAAATGACTTCCCCTCTCCGCGTTGCGGAGAGGGAGGGGCCCGGCCCGCAGGGCTGGGAGGGTGAGGGTGGTCGACCCTCGCCCCTGGAATCAACACCTCACCCGTTCGCCGCTCGTGCGACGAGCTACCCTCTCCTCAACGAGGAGAGGGAATAAGTCTCAACTTTTCTTAATGTTTCGATCACCCTCCGCTGAGGGGCGGTGACCTACCTCTTTCTCAGTATTTCTGGGAAAGGGTTATCGCCATGACACAGTTATTCGATCGTTTTGGCCGCGGGCGGAAAGCCGCGTTCGCGGCGGCATTGCTCGCCGGTACCATCCTTGGCGGCGGCGGCGCGATTTGGTTCAACGCCGATCCCGCCACGGCGGCGCCGATCCAAGTGGCGCCCGTGTTCAACCAGGCCGGTTTCGCACCTCTGGTGAATCAGGTGAAGGCCGCTGTGGTCAACATCGCCACCGCCGGCTACACCAACGCCGGCATTGGCGACGAGCAAATGCAAGGGCAGGTACCCAATTTCCCTGAAGACTCGCCCTTCGGCGACATGATGCGGCAGTTCTTCCAGAACCGGCAGAATCAAAACCAAGGCGTGCCGGAGCACGCGATGGGGTCGGGCTTCATCGTCGATCCCGCTGGCTACGTCGTCACCAACAACCACGTCATCGATCACGCCAACAAGATCACCGTCACGCTCGACGACGGTACGTCGTTCCCGGCGAAAGTGGTGGGCCGCGACGAGAAGACCGATCTGGCGCTGTTGAAGATCAACGCGGGCAAGACCCTGCCATATGTCGCGTGGGGCAACTCCGATGGCGAACAGGTCGGCGATTGGGTGATCGCCGTCGGCAATCCGTTCGGCCTCGGCGGTACCGTCACCGCGGGCATCGTCTCGGCGCACGGCCGCAACATCAATGAAGGGCCGTACGATGATTTCCTCCAGATCGACGCACCGATCAATCCCGGCAACTCGGGCGGCCCGCTGTTCAATCAATCGGGCCAGGTGATCGGCATCGACACGGCGATCTACTCGCCCAACGGCGGCAGCGTCGGCATCGGCTTCGCGATTCCGTCCAACATCGCGTCGCGCGTGGTCGCGCAATTGCGCGACAGCGGCCATGTCACCCGCGGCTGGCTCGGCGTGCAAATGCAGCCGATCAGCCCGGCGTTGGCGAAGGCGGTCGGCGTCACCGCGGATCGCGGCGTGCTGGTCGACGACGTCATGCCGAATTCGCCCGCCGCGCGCGCCGACCTGCATCAGGGCGACGTGATCCTGACCTATGACGGCACGCCCATCAAAGACGGGCGCGATCTGGCCCGCGCCGTCGCCAATACTCGCGCCGGCGAGATCGCGAATCTGACGGTGTGGCGTGATGGACACGAGCGCAACGTCGCCGTGACGATCGCCACCCAGACGGCGGAGAATGCCGCCGCCGCGACCGAGCAGGTGGCCTCGCACGAGCGCGTCGGCATGGAATTGGCCCCGCTCAACCGCGATACGCGGGATCAGCTCGGCCTCGGCCCCTCCGCGCACGGCGTCGTCGTCGCGAGCGTCCAGCCGGGCAGCCGCGCGGACGAAAGCGGGCTGCAGGCGGGCGATCTGATCCAGCGCGTCGGCACCGCGTCGGTCAGTTCGCCGTCGGAGGTGGTGGCCAAGATCCACCAGGCCCAGCGCGACCGCAAAGAGGCCGTGCCCCTGCTGGTGACGCGCAACGGCACCACGTATTATCTCGCGCTGCAACTGCGGCAGGGGTAACCGGGGATCAGGGATCGGAAGTCAGGTATCGGAACCTCTCTGATACCTGATCCCTGACATCTGACCATGAAAGTCTTAGTGGTCGAGGATAACGAGCGGGTCGCGAAGTTCATCGCCAAGGGATTGCGCGAGCAGGGCAACGCCGTCGATGGCGCCGGCACCGGGCGCGACGGGCTGTTCCTCGCCTCGTCGGAAAAATACGACGTCATCGTCATGGATCGGATGCTGCCGGGCGGCATCGACGGCCTCGGTATCGTCGAGGCGCTGCGCACCGCCGGCAACAAGACGCCGATCTTGATTCTGAGCGCGCTTGCCGAGGTCGACGACCGTATCCGCGGCCTACGCGCCGGCGGCGACGACTACCTCACCAAGCCATTCGCCTTCAGCGAATTATCGGCGCGGCTTGACGCCTTGGTCCGGCGCTCGCAAGGCACCGACGCGAAGGCGGCGCTCGAAGTCGCGGACTTGAGGATGGATTTGCTGGCGCATCGGGTGACGCGCGCCGGCAAGCCGCTACCGCTCAAGCCGCGCGAGTTCGCGTTGCTCGAATATTTGCTGCGCCATGCCGACCAGGTGGTGACCCGGACCATGCTTTTGGAAAATGTCTGGGAGTACCATTTCGACCCGCAGACCAACGTCGTCGACGTGCATATCAGCAAGCTGCGGCAGAAGATCGACGCCGGCTTCGAGCCGGCGCTGCTGCATACGGTGCGCGGCGTCGGTTATCGCCTAGGTCTTGAATGATCCGGCTGCTGCGGTCGGTCTCGGTCCGGCTCGCCCTCGCATACGCCGCCATCTTCATCGTTTCGTCGTTTCTGCTGGTCGGCATTCTATGGTGGCGCACCGCTAATTATCTCGACCGCGAGGTCGATGCGGTGATCCTGGCCGACGTGCAGGCGGTCGCCGATCGTCTCAACGATTTCGGCCTGTTGGGCGCGCTCGAGACCGTGCGCGATCGCGTCAACGCCGAAGCCGACGAACACGCGATTTATCTTCTGGTCGATCCGGCGTTGAAGCCGGTCGCGGGCAACATGACGGCGTGGCCGGCCGCGATCGGCAATGCGCCCGGCTGGTACGAGATTGGCCTGGCGCGCGCCGGCTATTATCACGCAACACGCATCCTGTCGGTCGTTCTCCCCGGCGGTTACCGTCTCTTGGTCGGCCGCGACGTTCAGACCCGGGTCGCCATCCGGCAGACCATTCTCGGCGGCCTTCTCTGGGCGATCGGCATCGCGGTGCTGCTGGCGATTGCCGGCGGCATGTTGATCCGCCGCGCCGTGCTTGGTCAGGTCGATGCGATCAACCGCACCACGGCCGCGATCGTCCGGGGTGATCTGACACGGCGCTTGCCGACGCGCGGCTCGACCGACGAGTTCGATCAGTTGTCGCAGACCATCAACGGCATGCTGGCGCAGATCCAAATCCTGATCGAGGGCGTGCGCAACGCCTCGAACACGGTGGCGCACGATCTGCGCACGCCGCTGACCGAATTGCGCGGTCGGCTCGAAGAATTGCTGCGCCGGCGGCCGCCGCCCGACGAGGCGTGGACGGAAGTTCAGGCGGCGGTCGGCGATCTCGACCGCGCGATCGGGGTGTTCAATGCGTTGCTGCGTCTTGCCGATATCGATTCCGGCGCGCGGATCGCGGGCTTTCGCGCGGTCCGGCTCGATACCGTCGCCAACGACGTGGCCGAGCTATACGGCCCGGTCGCGGAAGCGAAAGGCAGCGAGCTGGTCGTGGCCGCAGCGGCGCCGATCTCCGTGCAAGGCGATCCCGATCTCCTGGCGCAGGCGCTGGGCAATTTGGTCGACAACGCGGTCAAATTCTCCCCGGCGGGCGGCAAGGTCGCGGTCGATCTCGCCAATATCGCCGGCGACGCCGTCATTCGCGTCGCCGATACCGGCCCCGGCATCGCCGATGCGGAGAAAAGCCAGGTGGTGCAGCGCTTTTATCGTGGCGATGCGGGCAAGGGCAAAGCCGGCGTGGGACTGGGGCTAAGCGTCGTCGCCGCAGTCGCGCGGTTGCACGGCGGCCGGCTCGACTTCGCCGATGGTGATCCCGGTCTGATCGCGACGCTTACCTTGCCCGGAGCAGTCCAGCAGGGTGCTTGACCGGCGGATCGTCTGAATCCAACTCGTCGCTCGCGGCGACTATCGACGGCGTCACCGCGGTCGGAATGCCGCTGCGGCTCAAGCCGAGCTGCGTCACCAGCGCCCAATCGACTTCGTCGGAGCGATCGCCCGCGGCGCTCCGCACCTGCTGCGTCAGATCGGGGGGTACGACCCGCGTTAGCGGTTGCTCGATGTCGATCTGGTCGACCTGGTCCTTGCTGGGAAACACGGCCACGAACAGCTGGTTGTCGACCCAACCGGTCGCGACGTCCTGATTGATGACGCGGACCTGGACGCCCATCGGCACTTCGTGGAACAGGCGCGCAATATCCTCGGGATAGAAATGGATGCAGCCGTGGCTGACATTGCGGCCGACGCCGTAGGGCTTGTTGGTGCCGTGCAGATAATAGCCGCGCCAGGCTAGGCCCATCGCCAAGTCGCCCATCGGATTGTCGGGACCGGGCGGCATATAGGCCGGCAGCTCCGGTCGCTCCTTGCGGATTGACGGCGGCGGCGCCCATCCTGGATGAACCTGCTTGCTCACGACCCGCGTGACGCCGGTCGGCGTGTTCCAGCCGACGACGCCGGCGCCGATCGGAAACGTCTCCACCCGCTTGCCGCCGGGCGGAAAATAGAACACGCGCTGTTCCGCCAGGTTGAGAATGATGCCGGTGTGGGGAACGTCCGGCAGCAGATAGAAATCCGGCAGAATCACCTTCTTGCCGTCGCCGGGCAGCCACGGATTGATGCCGGGATTGACGATAGCGAGCTGGGTGTAGCCGAGGTCGTTATTCCGCGCGACGTCCAGCAGCGTGTCCGACGCCTTGGTGGTGTATCCGCCGATGCTGCCGACCGCGGTCTGGCCCGGCTTCAGGAGAAATTCGTGGGCCACCGCGAACGGCGCGCAAAACACCGTCGCCGCAACGGCGACCGTGGCATACAGACGAATGCAAATCCGCATGATACGTACCCAAATGGGACCCGGCGGATGCACGACGCCCCGCCGGGCAACGCAAGCCTAATCGATGCGGCTTCTACTTATGCAGGCCCTTCTGGAACATGCGGTCGATTTTCTCGTTCGCCGCCTGCGCGTCGGCTTCCGCCTTTTGCGCGAGCGCCAGTGCCTGTTCCGCTACCGACATTGCCTTGTCCGCTTCCGCCTTGGCGGCGTTCGCGGTGTCGCGGATCGAGGTGATTTCCATATCGCTCGCGCAACCGCTGAGAAACAACGGAGCGGCAACCAGCACGGCCATCACGCCAAATTTTGTGTACGCAGTACGCATATTTCTCTCCTGCTTATTGACACCATGGTTTTTGAATCGACCCCAAGACGGCAAAAAACACGTGTCCATGGACACCTCCGTGCCAAAGACAACCCGGCGTTAAACCAGACGTTCCGCCAAAAATGGAGCGTTCCGCCGGTATTCGGGCCGGGATTTCCAATTCTACAGACGATAGCGCGGACGGGTCGATCACAATCAGCCTGAGTGCGCCATAAATTTTAAGGAAACACAATGGATTCCCCTGCGGCGAACGGCCTCGGGAGCCCGACCGTGGTTCGGGATGGCGGCGATCTCAATGCGATATGGCGACGGGTTGACGCAGGACCTGAGAACCGCTTGGTGCCTGTTGACCGCGCGCGCGACGCCCCCTAGTTTCGTCGGCGGGACACGGCCCCCCAACGGGCCGCATCTATTCTGGAAGGAATAGCCGCCATGAAGCCGAACGTTCGGCCCCGCATTCCCAATTTCTCATCCGGTCCTTGCGCCAAGCGTCCCGGTTGGACGCCGGAAGCGCTATCGCACGCGCTGGTGGGCCGCTCCCACCGCGCCAAGGTCGGCAAGGCCCGCCTACAAGAAGTCTGCGACCGCTCGCGCGCGTTGCTGAATCTGCCCAAGGATTACCGCCTCGGTATCGTGCCGGCGTCCGATACCGGCGCCGTCGAGATGGCGCTGTGGTCGATGCTTGGCGCGCGCGGCGTCGATGTCCTGACCTGGGAGAGTTTCGGCCAGGGCTGGGCCACCGACGTGGTAAAGCAATTGAAGCTGAAGGACGCCCGCGTCCTTGATGCCCCGTACGGCAAGCTGCCCGATCTGCATGCCGTCGATTGGCGGCACGACGTCGTGTTCCCGTGGAACGGCACGACGTCGGGCGCGCGTGTGCCGAACGGCGATTGGATCGACGCGACGCGCGAGGGCCTCGCTATTTGCGACGCGACCTCGGCCGTGTTCGCGATGGACTTGCCGTGGGACAAGCTCGATGTCGTCACCTGGTCCTGGCAGAAGGTGCTTGGCGGCGAGGCGGCGCACGGCATGCTCGCGCTGAGCCCGCGCGCGATCGAGCGGCTCGAGAGTTACACGCCGCCGTGGCCGCTGCCGAAGATTTTTCGCCTGACCTCGAAGGGCAAGTTCAGCGAGGCGATCTTCCAGGCCGAGACGATCAATACGCCGTCGATGCTCGCGGTGGAGGACGCGCTCGACAGTCTCAAATGGGCGCAGTCGATCGGCGGCCAGTCGGCGCTGAAGACGCGCAGCCAGGCCAATCTGGCCGCCGTCGCGCTCTGGGTGGCACGCACGCCGTGGATCGAATTCCTGGTGCGGGACGAAAACATCCGGTCGTGGACCGCGGTCTGTCTCGAGATTGTCGACGACTGGTTCAAGCGTCAGCCCGAGGAGCAACAGCGCGCGGCGCTGAAAAAAATGGAATCGCTGCTCGACAAGGAAGGCGTCGCCTTCGATTTCGTCGGCCATCGCGACGCGCCGCCCGGCCTGCGTCTATGGTGCGGCGCCACGGTCGAGACCGGCGATGTCGAGGCGGTGCTGCCTTGGCTCGACTGGGCGTACGCCGAAATCCGCAACCCGGTCGCCGCGTAGGAGTCCGCCATGCCGAAAGTGCTGATCGCGGACGCGCTGTCCCCGCAGGCCGTCGCCGTGTTCAAGGATCGCGGCATCGAGACCGTCACCAAGACCGGCTTGTCGCCGCAAGAACTCAAGGATGCGATCGCCGATTTCGACGGTCTCGCTGTGCGCTCCGCCACCAAGGTGACCAAGCCCGTGATCGAGGCGGCGAAAAATCTGAAGGTCATCGGCCGAGCCGGC